>NZ_JJQY01000067.1:0-52799 GCF_000979295.1 Methanosarcina sp. 1.H.T.1A.1
GTGTAGATGTAGGACTCATAGTCTTCCATCTTGGGCCGTTGCCCCGTGTTTAGTATGTCTTCGAGAGTCAGAGGGTGGATCTTAAAATATTTCCCGAGCTTTTCTATAACCTCAATCCGGTCTAGACCGTCGACATTTATCCATAAATTCATTCCAGGCTGGTCTTTTAAAGCCTGACATTCCTCCACGGTCTGCAGTTCTTTTTCGATAAGTTTCTCGTTGTTATAGATCCATGCCTGAATTACGACCTTCTCTACCTTTTTTTCCCCCACGTGGACAAGAGTTCCGGGGGCAAGCCCGACATTTGATTGTCTTCCTCCCAAAGTTTCCGGTTTCACGGCTTTGCCTCACTTTATAATAAAAATAAGTATCTTATTTAATTAAAACTTCACTGATTTAAGCCTATGTATGGTTTTTTTCTTGGAATATAATTATTAAGCTATTGAAACCGGTTCTATAATATTCAGCATAACCCGACTCTCAGCCTGGAAATGAGTTTTTAAATGTGCAGATAAATTGCAGATAATTTTATGTATTATTCATTAAATAGAATATTATAATAAATATAATATTAGGTTTTCCAAAAAATAGGGGAATTTGGAAAGATTGTCAGTTTTGAAACTGGATATAGGGGTGATTAATATGGTTCAAACGGAGATTACGAATAGTCTATACGATATGTTTGATCAGTTTATAGCATTTATTCCGACATTAGTGGCCATAATTCTTCTTCTTATTGTAGGGATAGTATTGGGGAAAGCTCTCGGGAAGATCGGGGCAAAGATACTGGATAAAATCGGACTCGATGATCTGGTCGACAAAACGGTGATAGGGGGAATGCTAAGAAGAGCACAGATGAGTACGGTCGGCTTTTTTGATGCAGTCA
Organism: Methanosarcina sp. 1.H.T.1A.1; assembly: GCF_000979295.1. Classification (NCBI taxonomy): domain Archaea; kingdom Methanobacteriati; phylum Methanobacteriota; class Methanomicrobia; order Methanosarcinales; family Methanosarcinaceae; genus Methanosarcina; species Methanosarcina sp. 1.H.T.1A.1. Next base: position 887 of record NZ_JJQY01000067.1, read on the forward strand.
TCCGCTGGTTCGTCTACATCATTTTCGCCTTAATCATCCTGGATCTTCTAAATATTGAGGTAGTGAACAGCTTTGTCGAGATCATAATATTCTATATTCCGCTTGTGATCTCTGCTCTCATTGTCCTGCTCATAGGTTTGCTGATTGTTGATTTCATCAGCGATCTACTCCAGAAGGTACTTAGTTCAACCGGAGTGGATGATAAGTTTGAACAGACAGCTCTCGGAGCTTCAGTTAGATCCGGAGGACTGACAGCTTCAGGCATTATAGCTGGAATAGTTAGAATATTCGGGTACCTGATCTTCCTCACGGCTGCATCGGATATCCTGCAGCAGACCATGATTACTCAACTGTTGATAGATATCACTCAGTATTTGCCACGTGTAATCATAGCCATCCTGATCCTGATGATAGGAATTCTTTCTATAGATCTGGTAATGGACTACCTGAGTGTTACTGTCAAAAGCATGGATATAGAAGGGACAGATATAATTCTTCCCCTCCTAAGGGGCTTCCTGCTTCTTATTCTTGTCCTGGTTGCCCTGGACACAATGCTGATTGATACCAGTATCCTCTACCTCTTCTTCGGGCCGCTGGCTTGGGGAATTGCGATTGTGGTTGCCTTCAAATACGGGGTCAAGGACGCAATTGTTGCGTATGCAAAAGAAAGGAAGTAATTTCTTCCTTTCATTTTTTTATAGTCAACTCAGCAATTAATTACACTTTTAATACCCGGCTATAGTTTCGAATGTAACCATTCTATAGTCAATGTATGGGCTTCTTTACGTCACATCTCAAAAAATGATAATTCTCTTTCTGTAAAAGAGTTCCATTATAATCCCACAATCCTTTAGTCTTTGATCAAAAGCTGGCCACGGCAGACATAATCGCCTGATGGAGTTCTTTTGGATTCTTAGAGCTGATAACTACTCTTTTCCCGGTTATGAGTTTCAGGATTACAAAAAAATTTGCTCTCCTGGAAAGAGTCGTATCTTTGCAATTCTTTCCGATAAAAGGGTCATATGCCTGAATCCTGCAATCTTCAACCACATAAATAGGGATTTTCTTAAATGAGGTATTCAGAGGTATTAAACGGATATAGATTCCGTCCCTTCTAACTTCGGTTATATGTTTTGTACAGTGGAACAAAAGAGGAAAAAATACCCCAAAGACAAACCAGAGAGCTAATATGTAGAGGTCAGGGATATTCTGAACCCCTGCAGGTTTTCCGAAGACCAGGCTGTAGATCCCGACGTACCAGAGCAGAAGGGCAGGATAGAGGACAGAAACCAAAAAAACGTTATTATGCAGATCCTGTACTTCTCTAAAAATCAAACCTGTTTCCGGATGTACCGTGACAATCCCTCCCTTATAGTATGAACTAACCAGACACATACACTGATCAACGCATTCCTTACAGAACTTATCAGGCAATGCTCTTATTATACGAAACAGGCACCTTACACCTACTTTAGTAACCTCACAGAAAATACATGTCGTACCTTAATCCGAAGACATGCTTTTTAAAGAAACTGATTTAATAAGTAAATGTCTGCTTGATAATATTTTTGACTTTAAAAGTCAATTAATTGAAAATCTTTTTATTTTTATCTACTAAAACAGAGTAAATAAACCTTCCGAAAAAAATAGGAATATTATATCAGATTTAATTTAAAAATACAATTAATGATCAAAAATTAACTATAGTGATAAAATGCTTAAAGAAAATCTGGGATAAAATGTTAAATACAAAAACATTCTGGAAAAATTTATATGTGAGAAAATTAAAATTGTTTTTGGATTACAGATATTGAAGTTAAAAGCCTGAAAAACTGGCAGAATTATCCTTTAAGTCTGCTTTTTTATTGCCCTGTTAATAGCTTCGGAAAGTCTTTCCGGGACCTGAGAGCCAATCATCAGCTTTTTTACTTTGCTCCCTTCCGCAAATTCTAAAAGAACGCCCCTGTTACCCTTTGCATTGTATGCAGTCCCTTTTAACCCGTAGCGTATCCCCCAACCTCCGTAATCCCTGATTGGGCTGTAGGTTATGACTTCGTAACTCTGGATAGTCTCGAAAGGAAAGGATCTGAAAGAAAAATGAAAAGGGTAAAAGCAGACATACAGGCCATCTTTCCTGACTTCGGTGATCATTTTGAGGGAATAGAATAAAAGAGGGAAAAGAACCCCGAAAACCAGCAATAAGACAAGCATCATCCAGTCAGGAGCAGGATTGTTCCCAAAAGGTTTCCCGAGAAAGAGCTGCTGGTAGGCACCGTACCAGGAAAAAAATACCGGAATACCAACAACAAGCCTGATCCACACCTGATCCATCTTCTGGACTTCTCTAAAGAGAACTGGATTACGTATCCTGCTCATTCCTTCAGTTGTGCAGTACATTTTTTGCCGGTCTCCGAATATTTTATTAATATTTTATGGAATTTACAGGAGAGTTTTATGAAATATGATAGAAAATTTATAGAAAGTATTCCAGGAGTGAAATATTGTATACTCCCATGAGAATAAACCTACATAGGAATTATAATAACTAAAACGACAAACTGATTTAAAAAGGATTCTAAAAAAGTAGAGAAATAAAAAAGTAGAGAAATATGGCTTTTTAATAGCCCAGTTTATCCATTTCCTTCAGTACAGCTGCACTGAAATCCGTGAAATTCTGAATCCCGCCGGTCCAGGCAGCCATCATCATGGCGTCCGAGATCTCAGCCCTTGTAGCTCCGAATTTATGAAGCCTTTCCAGGATCTTGACTGCGCTTTCCGTGTTGTTGTTGGAGCAGGCGATAGCAAAGACCATCAGGTGCTTCTGTTTCATGGAAAGCCCGCCTTCCCTTTCAGCCCAGATAGCTTTATAAAAGCCTGCAAGCCCTTCGCCAAAATCCTCATTTATCTTTTCAGCATAAACAACAGACCTGGGCAAAAAGCCCTTTACTTCTTTGATTTCGTGGATATTCTTCCCCATAATTATCGATATGTGATAGGCAAGGATCGGATATAACAGTATCTCTTAACAGTGTTTCGGATCAGCTTGAGAAAAACTAACTACTAAAACCCATAAAATAGTCCGCTTGAGCGAAGCGAAACGGACTGCGGGCTGTTGCGATTACATAGCAACTCCCAGAAAATCTCCGATTTCCTGTGATCCCGAGGCGCAATTCGGGCGAGTCGCAATTCGGGCGGCAAAGGTTTAGAGCCATTACCCATATATTGTCGGGCAGACACGATCACCGGGGCAAAAAAATGTTATACCGCAAATTAGGAAACACGGGCGAAAAGGTATCGATTCTTGGCTACGGCTGCATGAGGCTTCCCGTTCTCGAAGGAGCGCCCGAGAAAATAGACGAGGAAAAGGCAACTGAACTCCTCCGTTACGCCATTGACCACGGGGTAAATTACGTTGATTCGGCATACTCCTATCACGGAGGGATGAACGAGGTTTTCCTGGGAAAAGCCCTTGCCGATGGCTACCGGGAAAAAGTCCACCTGGCAACCAAGCTTTCCTGCAAGCGCGTGAAGACCAGGGAGGACATGGACCGTTTCTTAAACGAGCAGCTTGAAAAGCTCCGGACGGACTGCATCGACTTCTACCTCCTGCACGCCGTAAAAAAGAGTTACTGGGAAAAACTAAAGGAACTCGGCATTATCGAATTCCTTGACTCAGCCCTTGCAGCCGGAAAAATCAAATACACCGGTTTTTCCTTCCACGACGAGCTGGACGTTTTCAAGGAAGTCGTGGACGCCTACCCCTGGGCGCTCTGCCAGATCCAGTTCAATTTCCTTGATGAGGACTACCAGGCAGGAGTCGAGGGCCTGAAATATGCAGCTGAAAAGGGGCTTGCCGTCGTTATCATGGAACCTTTGAGGGGCGGGAACCTCGCATCAAAAGTCCCGGAAGCAGCCCGGAAGGTATGGGCCGGAGCCGGGACTAAAAGAAGCCCGGCAGAATGGGCTTTTCGCTACCTCTGGGACTATCCCGAAATCAGTGTTGTCCTGAGCGGGATGTCGGAAATAGAGCACCTGAAAGAAAACCTGAGAATTGCGGAAGAAGGGCACCCGAACTCCCTTTCAGCCGAGGAAAAAAGCCTGATCGCAGAAGTTAAGGAGATCTACAGAACCCGGACAAAGGTCAACTGCACCGGCTGCAAGTACTGCATGCCCTGCCCCTCAGGAGTAAATATCCCACGAAACCTCAGTTACCTTAATGACGTTTTTATGCTCGATGACGTGGCAAATGCCAGATTCCAGTATGGAGTCCTTCTGTCTCCGGAGGAAAAAGTCGGGAACTGCGTTGAGTGCGGGGAATGTGAGGAGGTTTGCCCGCAGAATATTAAGATAAGAGAGATGTTGAAGGAAGTTAAGGAGTTTATGGAGGGGTGAAGAGCAGACCCCCAATTTTTTTACGTTCTTTCTTTTCACGCACCGTACAAGGCTTGATCCCGTCTGCGTACAGTAGATATAAACGTGATCAATAGCCGTGCCGAGAGCTCTAATGCCAAAATATTAACCATGTAGCAGGGGACGATCGCTATATTTGAGAGCGTCAGATAATAGTCATCAGCTAACAGGATCCTAAAATTCAAACAAATCGAGTTTTTAATTAAATTTTCAGATATTATCTTTTTGCAAAAAGCGGGAATATTCCATTTAAGAAGTAGATTCCGCTTGCAATGTAAGTGCATGGAGTGGCTAAGGACCGGACCAAAAAGAAAAAAGAGTTGAAAAAAGGCATTTGATCCCTGAGCCGCTCCCATGGTTTTCATCCTTTTCTCAGGCTATTCCTGCTTTTTTCTTCTCCCGGTGAGTGTCCATCATCACAATCAGGGGTGGGAAGACCACGAAGGTGACGAAGATTGCCAGGAAAACATCAATGACCGTAACAAGCCCGAAATTGCTCAGGATGGGGAAGGGGGAGAAAATAAGGGCTGAAAACCCAAAGACCGTTGTAGCTCCCGAAGCTATCAGAGCTGAGCCGGTGGTTGTCATAGCCTGGTTGATTGCTTCCACAGGGTCCAGGCCGTTTTCCTTTTCCTCAAAGTAGCGTTCCATCATCAGGATAGAATATTCGGACCCCACACCCAGGATCAGGGCTCCAAGCACCGCGGTCATTGGCGTGTATGAAAGGCCCAGCCCGGACATGACGAGGCCTGACCAGCCCACTACAATAAACATGGGGACGATCGGGGAGAGCGCTTTTACGTAGTCCCTGTAAACCACAAGCAGCCCAAGTAACACCAGCACTATTCCAAGCATGGTCATAAAGACCCTCCCGCTTGTAAGGGCACTGATGATATCAATCATCGCCACACTTTGACCGGTAATAATTACAGTAACTTCGGGGGGCGGCTGCAGCCACTGTAGGTCTTCCCCTACAATATCCCGCAGTTCTTTAATGCCTGTTATCTCGAGGTTCTCCATGGCCTGCCCTATATCAAGGTCAATTGTCAGCAACTGGCTGCCCTGTATGTATCCTTTTTTCTGGCTTTCCGGGATTTCCCCGTATATTTTCCGTATTTCTTCAGAAGTTTCGGGTATGGTACCGCCGTTTTTTTCCTTTAAAAGGTCTACAATACTCGTAGCCTCGTACACATGGCCCCGGTTTTTAACTTCATACTGGCTAAACTCATCCATCCACTTCAGAACTTCCGGGTCACTGTTATCCTTTACTTTAAGAATAATGTTTAGATGGTCTCCGGTTCCGGAAATCAGGTCCTGCATTTGTTTATAATTTACAAGGGAAGGCATGTCCTGGGGAATGAAAGTATTTGTGTCGGTCTGGATAGGGACTGACTGGTCTGCATAAATCCCAGCAAAACATGTAAGCAGGGAAATCACCAGGATGATCCGTGAATGTTCTATGGTAAAGTCGGCGATCTTTATAAGGGCTCTTTCAAGGGCTTTGGCTTTCTGGACTTCTGCCATTGCAGAATTGGAAGGATCGGTTTCGGGTTCGATTTTTTCGTCTTTCTTATTAAACAACCCGAAGGGGTTCTTCCTGGAAATCCAGTAGAAGCTGTAAAGGGCTACCAGTCCTAAGAAAATTCCAAACATTATCATAAATACCCTCCCACTTGTAAGGGCACTGATTATGTCAATCATCGTCACACTTTGATCGGTAATAATGTCGGTCTGGATAGGGATTGCCTGGTCTACATAAATCCCCATAAAACATGTAAGCAGGGAAATCACCAGGATGACCCGTGAATGTTCTATGGCAAAGTCGGCGACTTTCATAAGGAATCTTTCAAGAGCTTGGGCCTTCTGCACCTTTGCCGCGGAAGAATTGAAAGGATCAATTTCGGTATCGAGTTCTTCTTTTTTCTTCTTAAACAACCCAAATGGATTCGTCCTGGAAATCCAGTCGAAGCTGTAAAGGATTACCAGTCCGAAAAAGAGCGCAGAGATGTAACACATGACAACCCCTATCAGGAGCAATTTCCCAAAATCCTGGATCATGGGTATGGTGGAGGTAAAAAGGGGGATAAAGCCAAGAGCAGTCATTGCCAGGGCTATCAAGACGGCAGGACCTGTGTGTTTTATGGTGAGGACAAGGGCTTTTCCTGAACTTTTTCCAGCACGGATTTCCTCTTCCATCCTGTTATGGAACTGGATAGCATAGTCAATCCCCAATCCTATCAGGACAGGAAAAGCTGCCATAGATACCATTGTCATGGGCACTCCGGCATATCCCATAAGCCCGAAAGTAAAAAGGACTCCCAGCAGCACAACCGGTAAAGGAAGCAGCCCCCACCTTACATGCCTGAAGACCAGGAGGAGCACGACAATCATCAAGAGGGAAGCTATCCCGAGCAGGATGCCCATGCTCTGGCTTATCTCTTTGTTAATATCAAGTCTCAGGGCGGGGGAACCAGTAACAATGAGGCCATAGCCAGGAGGAAAACCGGCTTCTTTCAGGGAAATGTCCAGGGTATTAAGGATGTCTCCCCTCTGCTGGTCAGTTGAACTGCCTGCGACTTTGATCACGAGGACCATATGAGTATCGTCAGGCATGAGAGATTCGAACATTCCCGGCTGGATATTAAGTATATCCTGGACTTCCCGATCTGAATCCGGGACTTTTGCCCTTCCGGAGACTTTGTAATTGATTTGCTTTATCAGGGTAGCAGGGCTTGTGACAGACAGAACTCCCGGGACGGTCAGCATATTATGTTCCAGCCTATCTGCGGCTTTCATAACGGCTGAAGATTTGACCTCGGTTCCCTCAACCATCACTATAATGTTCTCGGTCTGGAAGTTTTTCTTGAAAAGGTGATCATAATCTTTATACAGTTGCGTGCCTTTGGAGACAAAAGTTTCCGTCCCTGACGCCATCTCAATCATCTGTGCCCCTTCAAGGGACAGCAGGATCAGAAGAAACATGACAGCAATTATAGTTGGGCGGTTACTCTGAATAAAAACCCCTAATTTTTCGAATATGTTTTTTATGGCAGTACCCCCTTACAGGCTGCGTTTACTCTTTTTGTTTCTGAACAATCTTTATTTTTGACAGATTTTACCTGGACTCTCAGGTCTCACTGGAATTTTCAAATTTTGTGGAATTCAGATTTTACTGGAAGATCATAAGCACCATCAGCAGTTTTTCAGGAAAAAATCCACAGCCACAGCTAGTCAAAACTGATTTCTCCATGAAAATTATTCAAAAAATTTTCCTGGTATCTTGATGTCTACTGAGGAAATCCGGCTTAGATTAGCATTATCTCTAATAATCAGGTAAGGATATTTTTCATAGGACCCCCTGAAAAAATGCTTGCTCAGATCCCCGGGTGCAGGGGACCGAGTTCTGTAAATGTTTTATCAGGAGAATCCGTCATATAGGACCTAATGCTTGAATCCGTTCTTTCGGGATTTATTCTTTCCAGGATCAATTTCCTGCCTCCTTTACGGAATCGATTTTCTTCATGATCCGCACCTCTGTTTTAAGGCATTCTTCATAATCTTTGATGTCCTGTTCCTCAAGATGTCCCATTAGAAAAGCGTCAACTTCTTCCATTTTCTTGTTCAGGATCTCATAGTACCTTTTCCCTTTCTCAGTAAGGGATACCGGAACTCTTCTGCGGTCATTTGGGTCTATTCTTCTCCTGACAATATCTTTATGCTCCAGGGAATCTATCATCCTTGAGAGGCTGCTCCTGTCCAGATTCATGCACAGGCCGAGATATGAAGGAATTATTTCTCCTGCCGTGCCAATTATTATGATGGCAAGAGGCTGTTGTTTGCTGAGTTTTTCGAGTTCGTCCAATCTGGCCTGGGATATTTTTTGATAGACGTTTCTTTCGAACAATTTGTTGAAAAGTACTGTCCTTTCAAGCATCAACAGCCTGATTTCTCTTATTTTTTGATCATCTAACATGCTTCCTCCAGGACGCCATACATGTAACTGCAGAGTACAGATGCATGGATACCATAGCCAGATTACAGCGTCGGTCTGTAAGCGTCTGATGATCTACTTTATTTTCATATAATGAAAACATACTGTTTGACAGCCACAACTGATGCAATTATAAATAATTGATATTTACAACAAATTAATTAGATGATATTTAAGTTTATCGAATATTTATAAAAATCTCATTAAACATTCAAAAAATGATTATGGATGGAATATATTCAGGCAGATTTATAAAAAAGTCTCTGCCTGAAATACAGGTTGTTAAGGAATTTTAATTTCTTACACGCCTCCGTGAACTACCCCCACCTATTTTCTGATGAAGGCGAAGGAGGGGACTTCCCGCTATGTCTCCGCGCTCCCGGAGTTAAATTTCAACCTCTTTTCCGTCAATCAATAAGCTCTTAATTACGGCATTTCCATATTTGTCAACAACAACCTTTACATCGACTCCTTCTTCCCCGGTCCACTGTTGACTTTCGATCTCTAGCCCCCTGCCTTCGGGGACAAAATAACTCTCAATACCGTACTCAACTCTGAGTTCTTTAATTTGGGGTTCTTCTGTTATAATGCCGTCTTCATCTTCTTCCCAGTCGTAGATCAGTTCTTTTACTGTGCCTTTGATATAAAGTTCATCACCGGGAGGATTCCTGTACACTTTTTTGGGCACTCCGTACCCGTCTTCCAGTGCAAGTGCCAGGTATATCCGGTCATTATACTCAAAAGAAGTATCCTCAGCTGCCACCTCATCCAGGTCCAGGGTACTGATCTCGTAATTAAGGATCACGTAGTCTCCCCTGAAAAGGTCCCTCGGGTCTACAGGTTCGGTTTTAAGTACGACTTCTGTCCCGGTTCTCAGGGTATATTCTTTGTACAGGATAAAACCTGAAAAGATCAGGAGCCAGAAGACTATCGTGAGATAAAAGATCTTCTTTTGATTCATCCCCGGATTCCCCCTGCTCCTGAAAGAGCCATAGTTTCATAGCCCTTTAATCCCAAACAGCTGCTTTTCATTGTTCCTGTCATTGTTCCTGTCATTGTTCCCCTCCTGAAAACTGGACCTTCAATTCCCTTCTTTTTCTTTCCAGAACAACACTTATGAAAAGCAGGACAAGCCCTCCAAGCATGAAAAAGAGTGATCTTGGAAGCAGTTCCCAGAAGAAGTCAAAATATCTCGCAAAAATCAGGAGGACAAACCAGAACATTGTGGTATTTACTATCCCTATATTTTCGGTGCTGTACCCGGCATACAGGAGCAAGGTCAAAAGTCCGAGGAAGATAATATTGAAAAGAATCATGTAAATTTTTTCCGATGCAGGGCTGTATATTGTTGTGAGTGTGATCCCTGCCATTAACAATGCAACTATGGATATGCTCACATCGGTCTGAAAGCCTTTAAGCCTTTCTCGGAGTGATTTTGGGAGCAGGACTGCCAGGAATAGGATTCCTGAGATGGCGTAAATCACAGGAACTATTTTTTCAACCTGGTATTCCCCAAGTTCGAAAGTGTGTACAAATAATGCAAAGAGTACTGCCTGCAGCCCCATAAACTTAAACGCGGTTTCAGCATGTTTTACTTTTTCTGCCAGCCCGTGCAAAACCCCTATAAAATAGATGGAAATGCCTGATATGAGGTAGAGGTCCCAGATGTTAATCAATTTATTAAGGTCAGTCCTTTCCAGGTACAGAAGGCTAATCCAGAGATAAAAGAGCAGGGAACAAAGCCCGGCAATTGGAGCGGACCGGTAGCCGTAGATCAGGGGAAAAACTCCAAGGACCCAGATAAGGACAAGGGTACTGTTGTTGGCGTTGATATTGTAAATCTGGGCAATTAAAAAGAAGCTGGCTCCAAAGAGCAGGGCTGAGAGTAAAATCAGGGCAGAACCCAGCCGGGGGTATTTCTGTTTCTCGTATTTTAAAAGATAACCCGCATAATGTATGCCCACTGTACTTCCAACAAGCAGCAAAACCTTGACAGTATCCCCGATTTTTTCCCAGTTGGAAGCCACAAACAGAATGGCACCGATCCCGATTAAAATCGCCCCTATGGTCGAAAAGGCAATGATTTGTTTTTTTGACCTGCGTTCCCTGTTATACTCCGCAAGGTCTTCCCTCATCTTTTCTGCCTGGACGTGATCAATGGTGCCTTCATCCAGCCATTTCAGGATAAGGTCTTCATCGAACATATGTAAATTATATCAATATGTTCTATATACTTCTTTTCAGGCACATAAACTCCCGATTCCTGTCCCTGGTCCAGATGATAATCATGGCTTTTGGAATTGTGTTTGGGACAGGGGGCCAGAAAGGATAGTTCCGGTGGATTTGAATAAGGCTTTACATGCCGAAATAGGGGCAGGATCTCAACTTCTGCTCCTCCCTCTTTTTTCCTTTAGATTCAGGTTCAAAAAGATTCTCAGTTTATAGAACAATCTTCAGAATCATTGTTTCAAAAGCAGTTTGAACCTGAATTACATATTTTTTACATCAAGCAAATTGAGGTGACATGAAATGAACTGCGGCGAATTGAAGGAAGGTCAGATTCTTGTTTGTGAAGAGTGCGGGTTCGAACTTAAGGTAGTAAACGAATGTGGAGAAGCCTGCTGCACGACCGACACTTGCTGTACAGGCAACATAACATGTTGCGGAGAGCCGATGAAAGTAAAAAAATAACTCCTGAAGAGCAACAGGATGTTATAAAAGGACAAATCAGGAAGGAACGGGTACGGGAAATAAGTCATGAAGAAATGTTTCTAGTTCAGGGCTGTTTTCCGGAACTTTCAAGAGGCTGTTTTCCTGCTGGCCGATTCCCTGTCATTCTTTTTCTTTTTTCCAGAAAGCCCTGCATCAGCATAATTGCTGCATAAGAACTAACAAACCAGACTATAAGGGCGATTGCCAGAGACAAACCCCACCGGTTCAGATGTTCCATGCAAAAGGCGGCCGTGAGCACGCACATGGTGCAGCCCAGCATCCCTGCACTGGCTCCAAGGGCGATATCGGCAGCCTGTTCGGAGCTTCCGAAGTGTCCGGCCATGATGACCGCTGCAGCCATTACCGCAGGAAAAGCGGCAAAAATTCCTGCAAAAGATTTTGAAGGAACGAGCTGGAGCACAACATAACAGGCAGCGACAGCCAGACCCCCGAAGATGAACCTCAGGCCCAGGTCACGGATATCAACTTTCATGGGCTGCCTCGTGATTCAGGGCTTGTTTTGATTTCCATTGGTTTAGTCCTCGATTGATATTTTTCCTTTGAAGATATTTTCCTTGATTGTTTTTTCCTTGATTGTTTTTCCCTTGATTTGTATTTCCCTTCTCAAAACCCGAACCATGCGAGGTAAATCAGCGGAGCAAGCACCGCCCAGAAAAGAAGGGCAAGTCCAAGGCCTCTTTTCCATCCATACCTGAGAATAAAGTAGCTGGCGGCAAGTGCACAGCAGATGTCTGCTGCCATTCCCACCAATGCTCCTTTCGAAAGCTGCTCGGTCACAGACAGCAGTTCGCTACCCTTATATTCCATGCTCAAGCCCATGACTGCTGCCAGGTACACTGCCGGAAAGGCAGCAAAGATTCCTCCGAGCCTGCCCCCGAAAGTCCGGGCGATCAGGGTGGAAGCTAAAACCGCGCTTCCTCCGAACAGGAAGCGGAGGAATAAAGAAAACGGATCAATGTTAAACATGATGTTTCTGCCCCGGATACCAGAATGACCTTTATGGGTACTGGAATACCCATGGATATTGGGATGCCATGCAATGAACTTTATTCTTCCCTGCCGTACTTCTCCCGAATTTCAGACTCTTTTAAGACTTTTAACCCGAGTTTTTCCAGAATTTCGGAGATCCGTTTTTTGTCTTCACTTTTCATGGATTTCCGGTCAAAGTAAGCAAATTCGGCATTTGATTTCTCAACCGCCTGCCGGACAAGAGCTTCGTCTGCGAATTCCAGCTGGTATTTGGGGAAATTGTGCCCGAAAGATATATCGGTTTCAAGCAAAAGCCCTGTCTGGCGCATGGCATAGTGCCCGCCTCCGAAACCGACAGCTACAGGCACTTTTTCAAGAGAAACTGCAAGAATAGCTTTTGCAGCAACCTCTCCGGCTTCAGGGTCTGTCCACTGTACTTCGGTACTGCCGATCTCGGCATAGATGGAGGGTACAGAGAGTTCGGTTGGACCGTGATGGGTAACTTCCAGAGTTACGTCGTACTTCAGCCCCTTTTCTCCGACAAGCCGTTTCATTTCGCTCAGGATCGATTTCATAGCAGCCGGGGAAGCGACTGCAAGGGATTTCGGGAGGCCCCCGAGCCTGGCTTCACCCGAGGAATTTCCAGTACAGTGCACGGTAAGGGAATTGATTTCCTCTTTGCTCCTGTGTTTGGATGCGAAAATTATCAGGGAAGCTGGCAGCCCTGCAGCTTCGAGTTTTTTATCAAGTCCATCCTGAAAAACATGGATTTCTTCAATATCTACAAGCCTGAATTTTCCATCCGCTGATTCTCTGGCTGCTGAAAATCCGGATTCTGGCGGGAGTTCAAGGGGTTTCCATTCCCTCAGGCGCAAAAGATGAGTTTTGATGTTCTGGCTGGAAAGGTCAGGGGCAGAACAGATGATGGTGATTTTTGAATTATTTACATTCTCTGGCTTACTTATATCTGTCATTGTCAGATCAGTCCGGTTTTCTTCTGAATTTATCCTGATTTATTCTGGACTTTCGTTCAGAAACAATTTTGTTCAGAAACAATTGCCTTTAGAATTCGTAAAGATAGATAAAACCAACCCCAAAATTCCGGCTCTAATCAAAAAAATTGCTGTTTTATTTTTGACCTCCGGGAAAAAGTCCCGTTTCCCTTTTTGGAGAATGCTAACTGCGATCCAAAGAACCTTTTTGTCCTGAAAAAAATAAGAAGCCGCCACCTGTTGAAATAAATCATTAATTTATTATAACCCTGCTCAAAGTGACATAAAAACAGTTATAATATATTAACTACATAATTAAAAAAAATAACATAACTTAATTATATAGATTCAAGCGGTTCAGGAGTGAATTTCACATCCAAGCGCCAACAAACTGCATTGAAATTAGTTAAGAAATTGCAAATATAAACTGTGGATAACATAATAGATCACATTAAATATTTTGGTATGATCCAGATGAATATTTCCGAAAGAACCCAGATAAACATTCATATAATGTTTTGCCTGGCTGCAGTCGCAGTCCTCCTTTTGATAAGCATCGGCACTGCAGCCGCCAGTGAGATCCATGTTAACCCTGACGGATCTGGGGATTACCAGACAATTCAGGAAGCCGTAAATAACGCATCCAATTACGATACGATAATTGTGGCTCAAGGGAAATACATTGAAAACGTCGTTGTCTCTGCGGATAAGGATAACATGACTATCCGTTCCGAACGCGGACCCGGACTTACCACGGTTCAGGCTTCTAATTCAGAGGATCATGTTTTCAAAATAATGGCAAATTCCGTTACGATCAATGGGTTTAACGTAACCGGGACGGTCAACTATCCATATAGTGGGATTTATCTTGATTCCGTTGAAGGGTGCAGTATTCTAAATAACACAGCATCGGACAACTATAACGGCATATACCTTGATTCTTCGAGCAGCAACACGCTTGAAAATAACACAGCATCAAACAACGAAAACGGCATATTTCTTAATTTTACAAGCAACAGTATTCTTTCTGAAAACCGGATGGAGGACAACAATTACAATTTCTACGCATATGGTAATTCTCTGGACACCAATATTGTCTATGCCAATAATAACGTAGACGGAAAGCCAATTTATTACCTTGTTGAAGTTTCGGATCTTGAAATAAACTCATCTTCAAATGCAGGGACTCTTTACTTGATTGACTGCAAAAATATCACTGTAAAAGACCTGACTATTGAAAAGGAAGGGTTCGGAATACTCCTTTATAATACTACGGACTCGAAACTGGAAAACAATAATCTTACGGAAAATCTCTACGGTATCTGTCTTTCTTCTTCAAGCAGCAACACATTTACCGGTAACACGGTAAATGAAGGTAATCTGGAGTATTCTAGCGGAATTTACCTTTACGACTGTTATGATAACACTTTCTACGGAAACGTTATTGGCAAAACTTGGCGTGCCATTTACAGCTATGATTCGAACAACGACTATATGTCCAATCAAGTTTCCGGCTCTTATATCGGGAACTACTACGGGGACGTTTACCGCAAATACTCTTTGACTGAATCCTCTTATCAATGGATCAACACCACCAGGGACAATGCAACCTGGTATGACACGTCAGATGAAGATTATTCGGAAAAGGTCCCTATAGGCTTTAACCTCACCCTCGACGGGGTTAACTACACCGGCATGCAGATCGGGAGCAACGGGGTGATCCAGCTAATTCCGGCAGGGTCCGGAGAGCTTAATGCTTCTTCCTGGTATGGTCTCAAACACTGGGTTGACACATATACTGACGAAACGTTCATATTTGCCCTCTGTGACGACCTTACCGCAGAAGGATATGAAGAAGAAAATTTTGCATTTACCGAGCTTGCAGCCACATCAGAAAAACCTGGGGTTGAAAATACCTCCGCAGTTAATTTTGCTGAACCTGAAACCTTTAGCGAAAAAGCTGTAACAGAAAAGGACAGGGAAAAGAATGTTCAGGTTTCCATGAAATCAAATACAGTTGAAACTGCCCTCATGGGAAGCACTTTCCCGGACGTTCAGTGGTACGGGTACACAAGTTACTCAACTGGAGACACTGATTCCGAGGACAACATCATCCCGTGCAATCTGACTGTTATCGATTATCATGTGATTACATATGGGGATTCGTATCATAACCGTGAGTACGGCGAATCCCCCCTCGATTTCCAGGTTGTGCTGTATGAAAACGGCACCATCAGGTTCAATTTTAAGAGGATTGAATATTCTTACTTTGATACTTCCCTCTACAGCGGTTTGTACCTGGGCAACAATTCTTCCATACACGCAAAAGAGCTTGTCCATGTTGCAAGGGCAGGACAGTACGGGAACGAGACCTCATTCAGCACCCCGGTAATCCGCACTCTTTCAAGCAGTTATGACACTGACGGGGACGGCATTGCCGACAGTGAATACGATATTGCCAGCAGTCATTACAATACCAACCATGGCACGCAAACCGATTACTACCCGCTCGTCCTTCTTTCCGAGGCAGGCGCCCCGTCCACAGCCAGCGGTTCGGGCACGGCTTCATTTACCGTCAGTACCACGTTTACCAACCTGGCAAGTGTCGGTGTGGACATGGTTGAGCTTTACTACAAGAAAGATGGTGGGGACTGGAGCAAATACGGAGATAGCAGCACTGGCAGCTTCACGTTCTCTACCGCTTCAGCAGGTGACTACTACTTCTACACTGTCGCAACGGATGTCTACGGAAACATCGAAGGTTTGCCTGATGATTATGATTCATACACTTCGGTGAGCATCAGTAGCGGAAACGGCGGAAGCGGCGGAAGCGGGACAGGGGAAGCCAGGATAATCTCCGTGGGGACAGATGAAACCGGGGAGGAGTCTGATGAAGAAGAAGACGAATCTGACGGGTCAGTTATGCAGGTTACCTCCTCAGGAGATACGGGTACATCCAAAAACTCCACAGCTTCTGAAGTAACAAAAGATTCCGGGGAAGAAGGAAACAACGGAGGAAATAACGAAGGAAAAGAGACCCCAGGATTTGAACTTGTATTCGCAGTTACAGGCATGCTGGCGACTCTCTACTCCACCAGAAAAGAGTAAAACGAAATTATGATTGAGGGGTTACTTTTCTCTCTTTCCTTTTACCCTCTTTCCCTCTTTCTTTTTTTCTTCTATTTCATTTTTCTTTTTCGTGAAGATTTTCCGCTTTCCGGTCTGCAGAATGCTTATTTTGACCCAAAAACCGTTTTGTCTTATAAGGGATAGGAAGCCTCCACCAGCTTGCCTGGCGGCCCTTTCCCAAAAAGAAATTTAAAAGGAAATATAACAGGAGTATTTTTTTAACGTTTGGGCTAAAGAACTTTAGAATATACTGAAAATGCACCTTTTTCAAATATTACTGCTTTTTTGCTGTATCGCACAGTTTTTTTTGTCGCTTCCATTTTTTCCTCTGCTTTTTATGTATTTTCAGGGAAAAGCCGGAAGCCTTTGGCTTCCGGAACAATAACGACTGGAGAAGGCTATTCCGGTTATTAAGGCCTCAGAAATGAATCGATAAACCGGACAAATATGAGCTTATAATTCTGCTCCGCAACGCTTACAGAATTTAGCATCGCTGTCATGCCCCTCAAAACTGCAATTTTGACACACCTTTCCTTTAAGGTTTCTGCTTGCATAGGTCATCTCGGATGTGACAATACCTGTCGGAACCGCTATGATGCTGTAACCTATTATCATGATAAATGACGCCAGTGCCTGTCCGAGATTCGTCTCAGGGACTATGTCCCCGTATCCTACGGTTGTAAGTGTTATGATTGCCCAGTAGATGCTCCGGGGTATGCTGGTAAACCCGCTCTCTGCCCCTTCAATAACATACATCAGGGAGCCCAATATCACCACCAGAGTCAAAACCGTAAATTGGAACAGGATTATTTTTCGCCGGCTTGCACGTAAAGCTCTTATCAAGAACTCAGCTTCACCAAGATACTGGACAAGTTTGAGCACCCTGAAAACCCTGAGTAAACGTAGACCCCGGATCACTACCAGATACCGGCCGCCTGGCAGAAGCAGGCTAAGATATGTCGGAAGAATTGCCATCAAGTCTATGATTCCAAAAAAACTTGTGGCGTATTTGAGAGGTCTCCCAACACAGATCAGGCGCAAAAGATACTCCACTGTAAATAGTATCGTGAAAATCCATTCCAGGGAATAGAACAAACCGCCATATAAAGCTGCGAGATTACTTACGCTATCAAGCATAACGACAATAATACTCAGCAGGATTGTAAGAATCAGGACTTCATCAAAAATCTTTCCGGCGGGAGTGTCGGCTTCAAATATTATTGTATATAACGTATTTCGCCAATTACTATCAGCCGGCCTATTTTGCGGGTTATTTTTCACTGAAGCAACCATTGTTAACATCCACGCAGCAAGAGTTTGATATGCAATCTAACTTTTCGAAAATTCAGTTATGATGCAACATCTTAAAAAGCAGTTACATCCCCCTATGTTTCACACTATAATAAGTATTTACTTACAGTGGGTTAATATTATAGTTAAATAACAGTTGAATACATCAGGTTTTTGACCTGTTCTCATAATATTGGAACTTCCAAAATTATGATTGATGTGTTCTCTTTTCCTCTTTCCTTTTTCTTTTCCTCTTTCCTTTTCCTCTTTCCTTTTCCTCTTTCCTTTTCCTCTTTCCTTTTCCTCTTTCCTTTTCCTCTTTCCTTTTCCCTATCTTCTTTCCCTTTTCATTTGTTTCTCATGTTTTCGTTTTTGCGAAGTTTTTTCTATTCTGCCATGATTCTGTAAAGGGAAAGTTGCATTATAGGAAATTTACATAAGATAAAACATGTCTATAAATATAAAGAAAATGATATAGTATATCCTGTACTTATAGAATTTCTCAAGCAACCTGGGTTCTGTGGTGATTTCCAATTTTGTTTGAAGAGGTGTTCTTATGAACAGCAACACAGCAGTTAGAAATCTTGGCATAGGACTGACAGTCACAGGCTTAATCTTGCTGGTGGGATATGCCCTTTATGATATTTTTACCACAGAGTCCAGCCTCATACTTAAAATATCTATCACGGCAATTGTAGCAGGTATAGGGCTGGTTTTATTGATCCTGATAAAGGAAAAAATGAGTGTCAAGGATAAGGAGATTGAAAGGAGATACTAGGTGAGAACATGATAATCGCAACTACGGATACAATAGCAGAAAAGGAGATCACACGTACTCTTGGAATGGCCCGTGGCAGTACCATTCAGGCCAAGCATATTGGCAAGGATATTATGTCAGGTCTGCGCAGCGTCGTAGGGGGCGAACTGACAGAATACTCCGAGATGCTTGAAGAGGCAAGGGAGAAGGCGATCAACCGCATGGTTGAGGATGCCGAAAAGATGGGAGCCGATGCCGTGGTAAATGTCAGGTTCATGACCTCCATGGTAATGGCAGGAGCAGCCGAGATGCTTGCATACGGAACGGCTGTAAAGATAAGGGATAAGGAATAATCAAAGGAATAATCAAGGAATAATCAAGGAATAATCAAGGAATAATCAAAGGAATAATCATTGTTCCTCAGGGAATAAGTCTTCACTGCGCAGTTAACAAACAACCGGAGAAGGCTATTCCTGTTAATCAGGCTTTAGTTTATGAATATTTTCAATTCGGTGGCTGCTTTCCTTTTTTAGTAAACTATTCAATTAGATCTTTTTAATCCTGTGAGGTATATATAGTACCTTCAGGGCACCGAAAAAGTTACAAAAGGAGGAAAATCGTTTTTTACAGGGACTCTGCCCCACAGGAGCAGAGCCTCTGCTCTTTTTTCCGGCAGGAAAAAAGAAAAAAGAAAAAAAGATTTGTTTTTAAATCATTACAGTCGACATCAAGCGACGTGGATGTAAGTGTCCACAAGTCTCTTGATTTCTTCTGTCTTACCGTAGAGTTTCTCGCTCAGCTGGTAGTCATTGAAGGCTTCAAGGCCACCAATGATTCCATCGAGCATGCCCTCGGTAAAGACATCGTACTGCATGAAGATATCCTTCTGTTTCTTCAGGGCCTGGGCGGACTCGTAGCAGGAAGCAGGGAGGTGCTCAAGTTCGGCAAGCCTGTCCTTGTGCTCGTCCTTGAAGATGTTTACACTGATGTACAGCTTCTTGGAAAGTTCAAGGGCATTGTCCATCTGGAGACCGTGACGGGTACCGACACAGAGCCCTGCGAGGAGGAGATAGACGTCAGCAGAACCGTCAGCTGCACGGAACTCGTAGGTCTGCTTGCTGGAGTGGTCCTTGAGTTCTTCGCTGTAGTTCGGGTTTGCGATGGTGATCATCTTGCTTGCTTCCCCGGACCAGCCGAGAGGCACACGGATAAGGGCAGAGCGGTTCCTGTCTCCCCAGCAGATATTGGTTGGAGCTTCCTGGTGAGGTACAAGACGCAGGTAGGATGTCGGGATCCTGTTTCCGAAAGCAGTGATTGATCCGGCAATATCCAGGCAGCCAACGATTGCTTTCTTTGCGGCATCGGTGAGCTGTCCTCCGTTCTCGACGGTTGCAGTCTTGCCATCTTTCATGAGCTTCATGTGGATGTGTAGTCCACTGCCTGCCTTTCCGACGGTGATCTTCGGGGCATAGCTGACTGAAACACCATACTGGGCTGCAAGCATCCTGAGCACCCATTTTCCGATGATCAGGCGGTCAGCAGCATCCTCGAGGCTTGTGGTCTCGAACTCGATTTCGTTCTGCTCGTAGTAGTACTTTTCATCGGTAAAGTTTCCGACTTCAGAGTGTCCGTATTTGATTGATCCGCCAGCTTCGGCGATTGCGAGCATGGCATCTTTCCTGAGCTGGTCGAACTTAGTGAAGGGGCCTGCTTCGTGGTAGCCTCTCTGGTCAACAGCCGGGAAGTCAGTATCAATCTGTTCTTTGTCGCTGATGATGTAATACTCGAGTTCAGCCATTGCATTTAACTCGTACCCGGTTTCATCCTTCAGAACAGCATGAGCCTTCTTCATGATGTTTTCAGCAGAGCTTGCAAGGGGATTTCCATCCTTGTCGAAGTAAGAACAGAGTAAATCAAGAGTCGGGATTTCCTCAAACGGGTTTACAAAAGCAGTTCGGTATTTCGGGACGACGTAAAGGTCGCTTGAATCGGCTTCTATGTATTTGAAAAGACTGGATCCATCCACTCTTTCTCCGGTAGAAAGCACGGCGTCAAGGTGTTCTTCATTTCTGATAACGAAGCTGAGGGCTTTGAGCCTGCCGTCTCCACCAACATAGCGGAAGGTCAGCATCTTAATGCCGTTTTCTTTGATGAACTTTATGATGTCGTCTTTGGTGAATTCGTTTGCTGGCTTCTTAAGGTACTGTACCAGGCTGTTCGGATTCAGTTCTACAGATGATGTTTTCATTGTTATCCCTTCTTATTGATTGAAATATGTTTGATTGGAATATTCGAGTATTCAAAGCCTCATTTCAATAACAATATTGTTCAGGCTTAATGATTGCCGTATTAATCGTAATTTAGTAAATTTCTGCCTGACTAGGAAAGAGATAACTTACTGCGGTCTATATAAAGTTTTCTATTTTTTATTTTTTAGAGGAAATATAAACAGCGGATGATCATCCTGGGCTTGTTCTGCATAATTCTGTTTTTCGGACCGACGGACAGGAGAAAATAGGGTTTTTGCCCAATAAATATATTGGACGAATGTGATATAGATATTTAATAAATATAACTATAACAAATTATAAGATTGGTGGGGACAGCCAGAGATTTCAATATGTTTTCTATGGCAGATTTTCTATGGCAGGATTTTCTATGGCAGATTTTCTATGGCAGGATTTTCTATGGCAGATTTTTTTATGGCAGATTCTTGATTATTCCATAAGGGAGAATGGAGGAAAAGTATGGAAACTTATAATATTCCAGAGATTGCGAGGAATATTTTTGGGGTCGGGTCAAAAGACTGGAACCGCAGGATGTTCGATTCTTTAATCCCTCTGCCAGAGGGTACCAGCTACAATTCTTATCTCGTAAAAGGCGAGAAGAAAACAGCCCTCATAGATACCGTGAATCCGGGTTTTGAAGAGGAACTAGAGGTAAAAATCAATATGGTCTCGGACCTGGAAAAACTTGATTACCTGATAATGAACCATGCCGAACCGGATCATGCCAATGCAATTCGATTTATCCTTGAAAAAGCTCCTGATGCCCTATTTGTCACAACTGAGAAAGGAGTAAAGATGGCCAGGCTCTACCATGAGCTGCCTGAAGCCCGGATCAAAATCGTTGCTGAAGGAGATAGTCTTGATCTGGGAGGAAAGACCCTTCGTTTCATAGAAGCACCCTGGCTCCACTGGCCTGAAACAATGTTCACATACCTGCCTGAAGACAAAGTCCTTTTTCCATGCGATTTTTTCGGAGCCCATACAGCTCAGGGCATCTATGATGAAGATATCGAAGAGCTTATTCCTTTTGCAAAACGCTACTACGGAGAAATTATGATGCCTTTCGGGAAAATGGGGGCAAAGGCTCTTGAAAAGATAAAGGACCTGGATATCGAAATTATTGCCCCCAGCCACGGGCCTGTTTACAAAAACCCGAAGAGAATTATGGATCCATATGCGAAATGGACTGCAGGAAAAACCGAGAATAAAGCCCTTATTGTTTATGTGAGCATGTGGGGCTCAACTAGAGAGATGATCCGGACAATTGCAGAAACCTTGCTAAAAGAAGGAGTGGATGTCAGGATGTATGATCTTGCAGTCTCGGATATAGGAGATGTTGCAAGAGAACTGGTTGATTCCCGTGCTCTTATCCTTGGAGCGCCGACAGTTCTTGGAGGCATGCACCCGATTGCCCTTTACGGCACGTCTCTGGTAAAAGCTCTCAACCCACCGGCAAAGTATGGGGTTGTGCTCGGGTCCTTTGGCTGGGGTGGAGGGGCGCTGAAGCAGGCAGGAGAAATTCTGGCTCCTTTGAAAATGGAGATTGTAGGAACCCTTCAGGTGAAAGGCAAAGCTAGTGAAGAAGACTTAAAAAGAGTAGAGGAAATAGGCAGAGAACTGGCTCAAAAAATGAAAGCATGACTCCGTGAATTGCAGGAGGAAGAGTTCTGCCTGAAGAATCCTATCAGGAAGAACTCTAAGGCTCTTCCACGTCAACAAGATACGGTTAATCTGGCTAATTGGTTAATCTGGCTAATGGGTTAATCTGGCTAATTGGTTAATCTGGCTAATTGGTTAATCTGGCTGAGAGGTAAATATGGCTAATTGGTTAATCTGGCTGAGAGGTAAATATGGCTAATGGATTAATCTGGCTGAGAATCCTTATGTAATTTTTTTCAGTAGCATGTGCAAATATCCGTAAAGGGAAACGCCTAAAATTGCTCCCCATAAAGGCATGAGGCTTTCGGCTCCTGCCCATCCTCTTAGAGCTGTCAACAAACCTGCACTCAGCAGAGCTGTCAGCTGAGCTGCCTGCATCCGAAGAGGATCTAAAGGAATTCCTGTCATGTCCCCTCCGGATTTTATTTTTCTGGAGCTAAGGACAAGGGGAATAAAAAGGAGAGAAACTGTTAGCATGAATAAGCCTGATTGAATAGCCGGAAAAGTGCTTTCTATATTCAGAGAAGTGTTTTCTTGTCCTGCAGCCTTTAAGAAAGCAAGTACTGAAACTATAAAGGCCGCTCCTCCAAAGATTCGGTTGTGACGATTGGGTGCAGGAAGGAAAGAGTCCAGTAAAAATGCAAGTGAAGTAAATAAACCAAAAATCCAGTTTCCTTGCAGCGAAATCCAGCCTGAAAGCAGAAGTACCGCAAGAGAATCGGAAGTTTTTGAAGGCATCCCGGTACTCCTGTTAACTATACGAATAAGCAGGAGTTCCAGGAAGAGACCAAGCAAAAAAGGAGACGGGAAAAATAGAAAGCCTGTGCAGCCCAAAAAAGCTGCAAAAAACGCAGAGAGTTCGTTGTCCGGGTCCAGTTCCCTTCCAAATGCCCAGGCAAGAAATACCGCTGCTCCTGCCCTTAAGCCTGAGTACAAAGCTGCAGAAATATTTCTTCCCAGGAAAAGTTGAAAGCCTGAGATTCCAAAGAGGAAAAGCAGGGTAATTACCACAATTGCCCTGTTTGTGGGATAATCAAGGTCTATTGAGCGAGTAAGTGAACTTAGCCTTTCAACCTTCATTCTTACCTCTGCGAGCTGAACATGTTTAACTTTTGTGAAAATGTTTAACTTTTGTGTTTATTATCCGGAATTCATAAATAGAATTTCATCTGTGATATAATTATTGAAGTTAACATAATTAAGGAAATTATGATTTATGGAAAATAAGGCTTTATATCAAAAATAATTTTCGAGAACATAGCGCATAGAACATAGTGCATAATAGATCTGTTTAGTAGGTCTGGTTATAGGCTTTTCCGGACCTGGTCTTTTCAGCAGGCCCGAGGTTCAATTTTCAAGATTACCTTCAGGTCCTGATTTCAAGTTTCAGATAAGGAGTTTTCTTACGAAAAAGGGGTTTTCTTATGGAAAGGGAATCTGAACTAAAAAGGGACCTGAGTTTACCGGAAATTACTCTGGTAGGAATTGGCAATATTCTTGGAGCCGGGATCTATGTGCTGATGGGAAAAGCTGCAGGACTTGCAGGCAATATGGTCTGGTTTTCCTTTCTGTTTGCAGGATTTACTGCTGCACTTTCCGCCCTTAGTTATATGGAGCTTTCTTCAATGTATCCCCGAGCAGGGGCGGAGTATGAGTTTGCAAAAAGAGCTTTTGGAGAACGTACGGGTCTATTTGTAGGGCTGCTAGTTATCTATTATGTAGCAATTACCGGCTCTGCGGTTGCTCTCGGCTTCGGAAGGTACTTCAGTAACCTTTTCGGGGGTGGAATTATAATAGCGGCAGTAAGCCTGTTTATTGTCCTCAGCTTTATCATGGTTTACGGCATCAAGGAGTCCGCACGGCTGGCTATTCTCATGACTTTTATAGAACTTTCGGGACTTCTGATTATTATTTACGTGGGAATTCCTTATCTTGGTACGGTAAATTATTTTGAGACTCCGAACCTCTCAGGAGTCTTTGAGGCTTCTGCCCTGATTATTTTTGCATTTCTGGGTTTTGAGGATATTGTGAGATTATCCCAGGAAACAATAGATGCAGAGAAAACAACTCCCAAAGCTTTGCTTATTGCCATCTTCGTCACTGTTTTCCTCTATATTTGTGTGGCAGTAGCTACTGTAAGTGTGCTTGATTTTCGGGTTCTCGGAATTTCAGATATTCCGCTTGCTGATGTTGCGGCGGTCTCTCTTGGGAATAAGGCTTTTATCCTTCTTTCCTGGATCGCGCTTTTTTCCACAACGAACACCGTACTTGTGGTTATGCTTGGAGGGTCAAGGATTGTCTACGGCATGGCAGACGCAGGTTCGCTTCCGAAAATCTTCGCACGTGTACACCACTTCTTCAAGACTCCCTGGACTGCAATTTTCGGAATTACATGCTTTTCGAGTCTGTTCATCCTCCTCGGAGACATAACAACGGTAGCAAATATTGCGAATTTCATGATTTTTATTGTCTTTTTTATAGTCAATATTTCCCTTATAAAGCTCCGATACACCGACCCGGGAAGAAAACGCCCTTTTAGAGTGCCGTTCAGCATCGGCCGTTTGCCCCTGTTTCCGGCTCTTGGTGCTCTATCTGCTGTTTTTCTTTTTTCCCAGATCAGTAAAGAAGTCATGGTTTACGGGTTTTTCCTTGCAGGGATAAGCGTACTTATAGTGCTGCTTAAAACCAGAAAAGAGTCGGCTGAGATTCCGGCTGGCTGATTTTCTTTAATTCTAGTTATCTTATAGTAAATTTCACACAGACATAAATATTATTTATACAGTTGAGTCAAACAAAGGCATTTGAGCTAATTATAAAAAACCAAATTAGAAGATATTTATATAATTAATGGCTTAAAAAAGCTTTAATATTTATTTAGTCACTCAAAAAGTGTTTTTTTTCTTTTTTATAGGATTAAATTACTTCTTCAGGTTTAAAAGGCGCCTGTATATTTCCGGAACATACAGGTGTTTCTGGAATGTTCAATAATTAGAAATGGGCTTTTAATGCTTTTAATAGGCAAAAAAAGCATATATATAGATTTAATTGCTTAAAAAAGATTAATTTGGCTTTTTTCCAAGATCTGACGATTTATAATGAATATTTTTCGATTTTAGTTAGTATTGGGTCTTGATATTCAACAAGAATTAGTTTTATATACATAAAATCCAATTTGATTCGTTTTATTTCAGGGATTATCTATATTATAAATTATAAATTTCAAAACTGAAATAAATCCGGAGTATACTAAAAATTTATAAACAGAACTGCCTAAATAGAACTAAATAGTTTTTAAACGGATTTGTCACTCAGACCATAATAAAGTTTCAGTTCTGCTTACAAATAATTTCAGGTTAAAAAAGGGAGTAGATATGAGAAAAGAGCCTTATGAGTTCCCGCTGGAGGATTTCATTCCAAGAGAAGACTTTAACAAAATTAAAAAGTTCTCCCGGGATAAAGAAACACCATTTCTGATCATTGATCTTCAGAGAATAGAGCGAAGTTATGACGATCTTGTAGAGCACATGCCTTTTGCAAAAATTCACTATGCTGTAAAGGCCAATCCTATGGATAAGGTAGTGCTCGCTCTGAAGAACAAAGGTTCCAACTTTGATGTTGCAACTGTTTACGAACTTGATCAGTTGCTAAGGCTCGGGGTAGAGCCCGAGAGGATAAGTTATGGAAACACGATCAAAAAAGAAAAGGACATAGGTTATGCCTATGAGAAAGGAGTAAGGCTCTTTGTTACTGATTCAGAAAGTGATTTGAAAAAGTTAGCCCGAAAAGCTCCCGGCTCAAGGGTTTTTTTCAGGATCCTTACAGAAAGTGATGGTGCAGACTGGCCACTTTCTAGAAAATTCGGCTCCCATCCGGACCTGATATACAAACTGATTCTGAAAGCCGAAAAGCTCGGGCTTGAACCTTATGGGCTTTCTTTCCATGTTGGTTCCCAGCAAAGGGATATCGGGCAGTGGGACAATGCAATCTCCAAGTGCAAATACCTTTTTGAAGCAGTGGCCGAAAAAGGAATTCAGCTGAAAATGATTAACCTCGGTGGAGGCTTCCCCGCAAAATATCAGGCTCAGGCCCACGACCTTGAGACTTATGCCAGTGAAATCCGCCGCTTTTTGCATGACGACTTCGGAGAAGAGCTTCCCGAAATCATTATCGAGCCAGGGCGTTCTCTGGTTGCCGATGCTGGCATAATCGTAAGTGAAGTCGTTATGATCTCCCTGAAAGCCAGGTTCAACCAGTACAAGTGGGTTTATCTTGATATCGGAAAGTTCGGCGGCCTTATTGAGACCCTTGACGAATGCATCAAATACCCCATTTTCTGTGATAAAAAAGGATGTGCAGAAGAGGTCATCCTTGCAGGCCCCACCTGCGACAGCATGGACATCCTCTATGAGCACCATAAGTATTCATTCCCTCATACTATGAGAGAAGGTAACCGTGTATATATCTTCACTACCGGAGCTTACACCCAGAGTTACTGTTCCGTGAATTTTAACGGCTTTCCACCTCTCAAAGCCTACATTATTTAAAGGGCAGATGCCCTTACTATTTTTTGTTTTTCGACTGACCGCCAGATAAGTTAGCGGAGGCGCTTATATTTACCTGTGGGTTAAGATGTGGTTCAGGAGTCAAAAAATAGGTACTCAGGCCACCTGGGGACGTTTCCGGCATTAAGTTTCTTTTAATAGCATAAAGGAAGTGGGAAACTGATATTATGTGGAATAACAGATTGCTGGATTGATGTTTTATCAAACAAACTACAATCTGGTAATCAGATGACGTAAGTGCTGTAAATGATATTTATAAAAATACTTTTTTATTATATTTAGGCTAAAATATTCAACGCCGTTGAAAGTTTAATCGCAAAGAAAATATATGGCCAATTTGAAAATTTGAATCAAAAAAGGTTTTTCGGGTCGGTGATGATATATATTACCGCATCGTTATAAAAGATAGTAGATTGAGAGTAATAGGGTTTCCTCTCAATCTAGGGTTGGATCGCAGGTAGGGATCTCGAGAATAGGGACTCGAACCCTACCATCTACTTCTAAACAAATAATTAATTTTAAACAAAATTCTCAAAAGACCTTTACTTCCGAATTAATTTTCAGTAAGACTTGCTCTTTTTTATAATGTATTTATTTTAAATAAACCTTATGACCGTTCCTAAATGTCTAAATGTCTAAATTTATTATATATTGTGCTCATCAGGTATGCGCGATAACACATATGCGTGGTCTTTTGCCAGGTTTTAAAATTGCCTTTTCTTGTTGAAACAATAAGTCCAGAACTCTTGCGAGAAAAAGACCGCAAAATAGTGAGTTTGCCCGAAAGCAGGAAAAGGCAGGTAGTTCCGGGCAAAGAAAATAAAGATTCGGTAAAGGTTTTTTTAGTTAAAAGACCATTGAATTTTTTGAAATTTTATCTCCTGCATATTTCCTTTTCCATATGCTCTGTTTATTATTCTACTTTAACGGCTTCTACTTTAACAGTAGTGTTGTTATGCGTTGTATCCCTCAGCCAGGTTGACATTTACATATACTACGGCTTCATTAGTGTGCCTGTAGGCATAGTCATCCGTAATTTCGGGCAGCCGGTCTGCTTCAGCCTGAGAGGTTACTACAGTACCTGCAGAGATGTATCTGCCGTCAGGGATAGTTACACCAATTGCTGCTGATGTCGGTTCAAGCACACAGTTGTTTCCTACCTTAGCCTTGAAAACGAAGGCCTGCATGCCAATGAATGTGTCGTTTCCAACATAGGCAGGGCCGTGGATCTGGGACTGGTGGGCAAGAGAAACCCTTTTTCCAACGTAAACTGCGTATTTTTTACCGTCAACCTCAACTAGATTATTTTCCACAGGCTCGCCTTCCTCATCAATCGTCTCAAGGGCATGGAGCACAACTCCGTCCTGGATATTGGTCTCGTCTCCAACAAAAATCGGCATGCCTTCGTCGCTCCGGACTGAAGCCATCGGGGAAACCATTACACTGGCGCCTATTGTTACATCACCTATTACTGCTGCCTGGGGGTGGATGTAGGCAGTTGGGTCAATAATCGGTTCGGTTGGTTCGGGATTCCAGGGAGTCACAGGATTTGCCTGGATGTTCGAAACCTCGCTCTCAACCTCTGCTTCCACACTTTCGCCTTCTTCTATTTCTCCGCCCTGCGAGACACACCCGCTTACAGCGAGGGTGAGTGCCAGGGATAGAAGAAGAGCCATAAAGATCCTGTTAAGTTTCATAGAAGTCCTCCAATAACAGCGTGAAGAGTATAAATTATTTAGACATTTCTATTTTTATTTAAAAATAGATAAAAAAATAAATGTAGAAATATTTTGATCTGGAAACTGGACGTGCAAACATTTTCAATATAACTTATCAGTAAGCTCAATTTATCTGGGTCTTTATCAAATCCAAAAAGCCTTATATTTAAAAGATATAGAGGATGTTATGGAGGCTGTGCTTCAAGTTCCCTGGAAATTAATAGTTTCCGACCTGCCTGTATTTTCGGTGCTCGCAGTCTGGAATTTGTTTGTTCTCCTTGTTCTCTCAAAAAAAGTGTACGAATCTTCTCTGAAAAAGGGAAGGTCAATCAATTCTTCAATATACTTCTCCAGAAAAGCAATCCATTTTTTAGCAGGCGGGTTGACGGCAATGCTGCTCCCCTTTGTTGCTCACGAACCTATCCTGCCGGCAGTGATGGCTTTAGGGCTTGCTCTTGCGACATATGTGCCACATAAACTTAACAGGCGGATGTACTGGTTCCAGGACCCGGAAAACATTTATGATGTGGATTTCACATTGAGCTGGGGATTGATAGTGTTTTTTACCTGGTATATTGACAGGACTTTCTGGCTTGGAGTGATTCCGGTGCTTTTCATGGCATACGGAGACGGGATTACTGGAATAATAAGGAACCTGAAATATAATAAAAGAACAAAAGCCTGGGAAGGGACTGCAGGTATGCTCGTGCTGTGCATAATTATCGGCGCAAAAATGGGGGCGGCAGGAGTTCTTGCAGGAATAGTATGCTCATTCGTGGAAAGAATAGAAAATATGGACGACAATATCACAGTACCTGCAGTTAGCTTATTTATTCTACTCGGAGCTTACTATTATTTTCCTTCATTCACCATTTCTCTCTATTGATGTTTTCAGTATCCTTTACTGAAAGAATCTCCCAAAGAATTGTTCCTTATTATCTTTCAATATTATCTTTCAATATTATCTTTCAATATTATCTTTCAATATTATCTTTCAATATTATCTTTCAATATTATCTTTCCTTTCTTGAAAGCCTGACTTGAAAGCCTTTATGTTTTTAAATTATTCAGAATCAACAATCTAAAAGTTCTTATATCTTTGAGTGTAATATATTAAAAAATAGACTGTGTTAGGGGATAAGCTATATAAAATATTAATAGGGGAATTTACAGATTTTCATGCTCTAAATTAAATGTTCACATAATAGAACTTCAACTTACTGAAGCACTAACTTTCTAATAATAACATTGTACAAATAATTATTTTTTAAAGGCTTACAATATATATTAAAAATAGCCTGAAATTTTTCAAGATTTATAGATGGGTCTTTACATTTATTGGGGATGGAAAGAAATGAATGAGAATACAAAGAGTTTGAAAAAGAAGGTAGAACGCTCTGTTTTCGCGGGGAACAGGGCAGCTGCTGCAAAAGATCTGGGGGAAACCGGAGACCCTGATGCGGTTCCCATTCTACTTAAAGCACTTGAAGACTCCAGCCCGAAGGTAAAAACTGCTGCTGCAGAAGCTCTGGGAACAATTAATGACCCTGAAGCGGTACCGGAGCTGACAAAAATGCTTGCCGATCCTGAAAGTTCTGTAAAAAAGACTGCAATAATTGCTCTCGGAAAAATAGG
The DNA here is from genome assembly GCF_000979295.1 of Methanosarcina sp. 1.H.T.1A.1. NCBI lineage: Archaea > Methanobacteriati > Methanobacteriota > Methanomicrobia > Methanosarcinales > Methanosarcinaceae > Methanosarcina > Methanosarcina sp. 1.H.T.1A.1. The sequence goes on from NZ_JJQY01000067.1 coordinate 31,020, forward strand.
CACTCCAGAGGCAGTTTCCGGAATTGTTAAAGGGTTCAGTGATTCGGATAAGTTCGTACAGAAAGAATCGGTAAAAGCTCTGATGAGAATTGGGTCTCCAGAAGCTGTTTCAGGGCTTACGAAAACTTTTGGTTGTTCAGATAGCCCCCTGAAAAAAATCTCAATAATGGCCCTTGGGAAAATAAATACTTATGAAGCAGCCTGCGGGCTTATAAAAGCGCTTGAAGACCCGGATAACAGGGTAAGGCAGCAAGCTGTAGAAACCCTTGGAAAAAGAGGCAATCCGGATGTCCTTACAAATCTAATGGAAACACTGAAGGATTCAAGACAACCAGTACAGGAGGCGGCATCAGAAGCCCTCCGCAAAATAATAGGTGCATCAGAATCAGTACCCGTTCTTGTAAAGGCACTGGATTCTTCTGACAGAAACGTAAGAAAGGCTTCAATAGAAGCTCTCTGGAAAGTAGGCACACCTGAAGCCGTTTCCGCCCTTTTGAGGGAGATTGATGATTCAGATTGGTATCTGAGAAGCCGGGCTGCGGATGCCCTTGTGGATATCGCTTCCCCTGAAGCTGCTCTGGGCCTTGTAAAAGCCCTTGATATCTACGATGGTCCTGTAAGGAAAATAATAGTAAGTGCCCTTGGGAAAATCGGGACGATTGAAACCGTTAAAGGTCTGGTTAAGGCCCTTGATGACACTGACAATTCGGTCCGGGAGGCTGCAGCTCTGGGACTTGGAAAGACAGGAAAAACAGAAGCTATTCCAGGGCTTTTGAAAGCTCTCCATGATACAAAAAGTACTGTGCAGGAGGCGGCGGCAGCATCACTTGGAGACCTGAAGGCAAAAGAAGCTGTTCCTGAACTGATAAAAATCCTTGAAGACCCTGAGGCTTTGATACATAAAGCGGTAATCTCTGCACTCGAAAAAATAGGCACGCCTGAAGCAATTTCAGGTCTTGCAAGAGCACTTGAGAATCCTGACACTGCCGTAAGAAAAGCTGCATCAAAGGCTCTCGAAAATGTTGAGAAATCCGGCATTGCACTGGAAAAGGTAAAAAGCATCGGAAATTCAAGCTTCGAGGTTTCGGAATAAGGCACCTGAAAAGGTTACAATATGGAAATATTTTTCAGGTTAAAGATTTTAATCAAATCAAAAAGCTTCATGCATATGACTTCCAATCAATCTAACCTCTAATCAATCTAACCTCTAATCAATCTAACCTCTAATCAATCTTGAACTCGGATCATACTTTGGAATCTGTAATCGGAAAAAACTAATCCCAAAACTCATCCAGGTATCCTGAAGGTAAACGATACCAGAAAAAGAAAGGAAGAGGAGTATGATACTCTATCTCTCTATCCATTCCCTTTATATTGGTTTCTGTATCATATCTGGTGTAGTTTTGAGGGGCTTCCTTCAGAAGCCTTTTCGATTTTTTCTGGACTGATATGCTCCTTGCATGGATTTTAGTGGACTGATCTCCTAACATAGATTTTCAGTTTGGGTTTCTTACACTGGATCTTCAAAGGAGGGATTTTAATTGATTATCTCAGAGGCTCAGACCTCAGCACTGTAATTCTGCATTAAGCCTCTGCATTCTGTCAGAGCACCCTGGTATTTTTCCGCGACCGCCTTGCTGCATCAGACCTTTTCCAGTTTCAGAGGATATTATTTCTCTGAGTTCATCAAGGGATTCAGCACCTTTGACATCTGCAATCAGGGCAGTGAGTTCTGTAATCCTGTCCTCAAGCTGTTCATCGTTTGTGTTTCCATCCTCTGCAATCCTGGCGTTAAGGAACTCAATTTTCTTTTCAAGGGAATCAACTGCCTGTGTCTGCAGGTGAGCAAATATAATTTCATTCAGTTCTGCAGCCGTTGAAGCTTCCCTCACTTCAGTAGATAAGTTTTGAAGCTCAGCGATTTTCTCACCGAGCTCTTCAGCCCTGTCGTCTTCACCTGCTTCTGTGAGCCGGGTCTGTATATCTTCGAGCTGTTCCGTCATATTTTGAAGGGAATCAAGCATTTCAGTCTGTACATCAGTAAAGTTTTCCTCGGTTATGTTTCCGATTTCAAAGAGACACAGTCCACACATTTCACCGGGGAATCCATTCTTTTCTCCAGGACCCGCCCTTTCAGCATTTGCCTGCCTTTCTGCGAGCAAAACCGCCTGTAACTCCTCTGCAGTTGAAGCCTCGCTTACGTTGCTATACATGCTTTGAAGTTCAGCAATCTTTTCAGTAATTGAATTAAGCATTTCAGCCTGAATATCGGTGAAATTTTCTTCGGTTATATTTTCAGCAGGACAAAAACCCATGCCAAGCATTCCATTCAGCCCTGCACCCCCATGCCTCATACCTCCTGGCATCATCTTTCCAAATTCTTTTTCATTTGTTGCACTTGTTTGATCTGTACTTGTCCCATTTTCAAAAGCAAAAGCGCCATAAGGAATGATGCTTAAGACCATCAGTACCACCGCAAAAATGGCAACTGATTTTATTGCTTGTTTTTTCATAGTATACCTCCGTCAATTACTCATTTAATTCACTTTGTTTCACTTTGTTTTGTTTAATTCAAGCCAGGCGGCTTTTCGCCGGTTGACATTCCTGAAATGAGCTGGCTTAAATATAAGCTTACTTTCTGAATTAGAGGAAAATTAAGAATTAAATTTAGAAAAGAAGCTTTTATTAGACTTTATTTAAGAAATTAAACTTAAATACATAGTATGATACTTATTAAAGTTCTAAATGGCCATTGATTATAACTGGAGAAATGTATGTTGGAGAAATGTATGTTGGAGAAATGTATGTTGGAGAAATGTATGTAATAGATTAGCCACCTGAACAGTTAGGGATACCCTATCGATTAGGATATAGTGATTTTAGGGTGCAGCAGTACAGGCGATCTGCCCATCAAGTCAGGTATGAAAACCTACCCCAGAGTACTGAAATGCAGAACTTCACCAGCTAGCTCGCTTCTTTTCCCATAGATTCCACTTCTTTTTCCATAGATTCCACCTATTTTTCCATAGATCTTCACCTGCCTTAGATTAGTGTAATGAAAAATGAGCCGAAAAAAAGGCACATGTTAATGATACTCAGGTTCATTTGCCATGTAAAGAAATTAAGAGATAATATAAAAAGACAGAAAACCCAGGGGAAGAAATTAGGAGAAATAATGAATTTTGGTCGTGGGGGTGAGTTATTGAAAACCGTGAACATGAGAATCTCTTTTCATTTTCCTCCAACATGGGGGGTGCACTCGTTTTTTCAGAATTGATCAACAACTCACGGACACGGCCTGAATTTTTAAGCGGCAAAAAGGCAAAGCCAGCAGATTAGCAAGGCCAGATATAGATTTTTGTTCTTTACCTGTTTACAACATATGGTTTCTATGAAGTTATTTTGAGGGATTCGTTTTATATGAACCAGGAATCAGGATGTGCTTCCCAAATGTGAAGGCGGCTTATAAATAAAGTATAAGATTGCTCAAGAGTTTTCCGGAAATCAGGACTCTTAAAACGCGATATTTAAGGATTATAAAGCATTAAATGTAAAAATAAGCCCTCTTAAAGGATAATTATTAAACCCAATAATTTAATAGAACTGGAAAAGTAAGTATGCTTTTATCTTTAAATCCAGATACAACATCTGCAGTCAGGAATATACCGAATGATACACCATCCAACCCACTGCAATCCTCACTCAATAAACCCTCAAATACACTTTCACACCGTGCCATTTCTGAATGTACAATTATGAAAGGTTCGGCTGAAGCAAATAATCGAGACCATATGTTTTACCATATGTTGTACCATATGTTGTACCATATATTGTATTAGACCTGCAAAATATACCTGTAAAATAACGGCTTCGGGTATTCCTGACAGTTCTCATAAGCGCTTTAAAGAAGCTATTAGAGAAGTTACTATAAATTATCATATAATTCAGAAACAATTATCATATTATTCAGAGAACGTACCGGAGACAAAAAATGCCTGAAAACCGGGGAGGAAAAATTGTTGATCCTGCAGCTTTCCGAAGATTCCAGGAAAATTGCCCGGCTTCTCTCTAATGAGACTTCGGTCAGGATCCTCAAGCTGCTTGACAGGAGATCGATGTCTGCGGTTGATATTGCAGATGAACTTGAAATGCGCCTGAATACTCTCAAATACAACCTGGATTCTCTTCTCGAAGCCGGGTTGATCAGAGTAAGGCAGGTAAAGTGGAGCAGGAAAGGAAGAGAAATAAAGGTGTATGAGGCAGTCGAGAAAATAATCATCCTTCTGCCAGGAAAAAAAATTCCGGATATGTCCCTCATTTTAACGATGCTCCGGCAGCTCAGTCTGAAAAGTCCGGAAGGATCGGATGTTTCGGGGTTTTCGGGGATTGAGTTTTCGGGGATTTGTTGTGAGCCCGGAATATGAAATTGCCGCAGGCATGCTTTCGAGAAAAATTTTCGGAGCTAAAGCAAATATTAAAATATAAAACCATATATAAAAATATGGAGTCCAGTGATATTTACCAGAAGGCGTAGACCAGCATGAAAATCAAACTCTTGTCCTTGATTCTTATACTTATGGGAGTTATTGTAATTTCGGGTTGTGTTGATTCACAGGCACAGCCTTCTACTTATAAAGCTCCAGGAGACCTTTACAGGAGTATTTTTGATCCCTACGCCGGATTCCTGAATAAAGGAGATTATGAGATACCCGCCATGCATATAGGTCCTCATGGTCCGCCTCCGGGTATGCTTTATGAGGGTAAGGGGTCAGCCCATTCCCTGCGAAATTCAACACTTCTGCTCGATGAGAACATCAAAAAGGCAGAAGCTATATCTGCAAAGCTTGAGCCAGGGGTTCAGTACCTTAAAGAGCAGGGAAAAGACGTGGACAGGCTTGAATCCCTGCTTGAAGAATTCAACGGCCTTGTAGAAGAGGCAAAGCATTACCGGGCCCTTGCAGCATCTTCCTCAGGCGGAGAAGACAGCAGCCCTGGAATGAATGAAGAGTCAGAAGACGGACTACCAGTCGAAAGCTCAGAAAAGGAGTATCTGATCCAGTCACAGAAGAGCATGATTCGAGCCAACCTGGTCCTTAAAGACATATTTGAAGAATTTAAGCGCCTTATGCCCGGAAATGAAGAATTGAACGAAACGGACCGGCTCAGTGCAAAAGGAGAAGGGAGAGTTGTCCTGATGGGCAGTTTTGATCTCAATCTTCACCTGCAAGAAGGTGAAATGGTAGTAATGGATCTTTCTCCTGATTCTGTAATCAATATCGAAGGGAATTACACACTTGATGTTAAAGAAGGGGGAAAGGAAAATGTGCTCATCTACCGCATGCAGTCTGAGGATGTCAAGATTTCCGGCTTCCACAACAAAATCGAAGGGAATTACACACATAGTATTAAAGATGGGCGACCGGGAAATGTGCTCATCTACCATATACAGTCTGCGGATGTGGAGATTTCCGGTTCCCGAAAAATACTATTGCTTAGTGGCGAAAATATCACTGTTGAGGCAGATGGAGAAGGATACGCGGCTTTATTTGGAAACGGGACATACAGCACTGAAGATGCCGATGGAATAAAGACAGCAGAAAAATGGGCTGTAAACTCATTTTTGGAAGAAAAATGGGCCCAGAAAAACCAGGACGAATGGAGAATAAAATTGCTGCGGTAGGCATACATGGTTCGGAAACCGGGATAAAAGTAACTTTATTGAAGAGAATCAGCTTTATTAAAGAGAATCTGTAAAGTTATGTAAAATATATATGAAGAAAGTTCGAAAAGATAAGAGAATCAAGTTCGAAAAGATAAGAGAATCAAGTTCGAAAAGATGAGAGAATCAAGTTCGAAAAGATAAGAGAATCCAAACCGTAGCCCGGGTTTCCTGATAAAAATGAATCTGAATGTTTACATAATCTGCGTTGCTGCCGCAGTGCTTTTTGCGGGACCTGCCTCGGCAGACAGCACAGCCACAATTCACGGAGAGGTGTACGGCTGGGATACCTTCGAACCTCTGGAAAATGCTGTGGTTGAAGTAAACTCCACCCCCGCCCAGTCCATGGTAGCTAAATACGGCCTGTACTCTTTTGAACTGGAGCCCGGAGATTACCTTATTGAAGCCAGTTATTATCAAAACAGTACTCTTATCTATTCAACCGAAGAGACGGTCAAAATTAAAGGAGAAGGAAGCTATGTGCTTGATCTCCTCCTCCTCCCTGTCTATTCCGAAGAACTGATGGACAATTCTGAAGTAAGAGAGATTTCCGAAAAGCCGGAAGATACGGAAAATAGCACTATTATACGAACGGTCAATGCAGTCAATAGTAATTCAGATGCTTTTAACAACTCAGATGCCGACAACTCAAGCGCTGGTAATGTGAGTATCACTGAAACCAGCGAAATAAACGGATCTACCTCTTCAACCGGATATTATCTGCTTACAGCCCTTGTGATGTATCTCCTTTTAGCTGGCGGCTACAAGTTCCGGAAACATAGAAGTATAGAAGAAAATAAGCTGGAGAAAAATAAGCCAGAAAACGATAAACTGGAAACAAATAAACTGGAAACAAATAAACTGGAAGCAAATAAACAGGAAACAAATAAACTGGAAACAAATAAACTGGAAGCAAATAAACTGGAAGCAAATAAACAGGAAACAAATAAACAGGAAAAGCTTCCGGTAAAGTCCGTAGAAACCCAGCTTTCAAGAGAATCAGGCCTTGAAGTAAGGGAAAATGAAAAACAGGCCGAAAGCAAAGAAGGGCATCCCATACCTGAAATAGAACCTGCAGACCTTGAACAGGAAGCAGAAGAAGACAAAGAAACATCTCCTGAAGAACCAGTACTGGTGCCTGAGCCCACTAAGATTCCCGAACCAGAAGCCCCTGTTATCAAAAAGAACTTCCCTCTTCCGGCGGATCTCCAGGAAATCATGGATATAATCCGGGGCCAGGGAGGCCGGATTACCCAGAAAGATCTCCGCAGCAAGCTGAAATATTCCGAAGGAAAAGTCAGCCTCATGCTTGCAGACCTGGAAAGAAGAGAGCTGATAGAGAAGTTCAAGCGGGGACGCGGGAATGTTGTGATCCTGCGGGATGAGGGAAGATAAAGTTCCCGGTGCTTTCCCTCGATCTCACATCCTCGATGGTTTTTTCATATCTGCATACCGTGATAACACACGCAAACTTTGCAAATTCTAGCAACTTATTCGTATATCCGGATGACTTATTTATATATCCGGATGACTTATTTGTATATCCGGATGACTTATTTGTATATCCGGATAACCTGTATGTATATTTGAATAACTTATTTGTATATCCAAATGACTGGAATTTTCCAAATGACTGGAATTTTCCAAATAACTGGAATTTTTCCCCGCTTTTCTTGAACCTTAATCAACAGAAATATAGTTCACCTCAATAATTACACAGGCTTTCATTTCCATTTCTCTTCTGAAAAAGTTCTTTGTGGTGCACACTAGCTATCTCCAGCGGAGAACAATGTGGGCAATAAAGAAGACCAGCATCAGAATACCAAGCTACTCATGGATTAACTTCCAGGAACGACATGATACGACGAATGACGTTGCAAAGGTCAATATTCAGGCTCCGGGATTTCGAGCTGCCCATGTCTCATTTTTACTCATAAACATCAACCATGAAAAATGGAGACAAACGGAATGGTGGAACTAATACAATATCCGAATCCCGAAATTTATTCCAATGAAAACAGCTTTCAGGGAAAGCCTGCATGCCCTTTTGAATAATCCTTACAGATAATAATACTTTATAGAGATTCTGATTATTGATTAGAGGCTGGTTAAAGAATAAATTAGCCAAAAATCCCCTAGAAAAGCTTCATTGCGAAATTCATTCCTTAGAGTTCCTTTTCTCAGCTAAGTATGCTTTTATTATTAAATGCCCATGGTGGGGTTGACTGCCTCAAGTCCCTCCTGAGCAGTCACCTGACAAAGCATCGATATGAAAGGTGCTTCAGTCAGAAGGAATAAACGGGAACTAACATCTGGAAAGGATACCTCGCCACCAGAAAACTGGAAACCCTTCACAAAAGCCAGGTGTTACCTGTTTAAGAATTGAGGAAAAAGCAATCAAACAGAAACCCTACACCCCAGAAGGTGAGGCACTGTGCATCTCGCAGGTGCCTCATTGACCTATAAATATCTCATTAAACCACATCGGATCTGATTGGACCATATTATAAGGTCCAACCAGACCACAATAATTAAGACCTCAACAAAATATGCCACTGCAGATAAAATAAATAACATAAGTTGATATATACTATCAACCTGATGCTCTGTCTAATAACATCAGATCGGATCACGAAAAAGGTAGTGAGAAAGATAGAAACCGGACGAAAAAAAGGAAGATCAAACTCAAGCTACTCAAATTCAAGCTACTCAAATTCAAGCTACCCTGAAAAGATTCAGCTCAGCCTGAAAGATTCAGCTCAGATATGACTAGCTTTTTAGAGGTAATTTATGACACTCACCGAAATTATAGAGACATTTAAAACGAAGTTAAATTCCTCAAAAATTATGGATTCACTCGAAAAAACAACGAGTTTCTACGATGAATCAGATCGTGGCTCAGAAGAAAGTGATTCCGGAGAGAGTCTAAAAAACCCTTACAGCAATTCAGCCACCGGGTCTGTCAAAAGCTCTGAAGCAACCAGAATCGCCCTTAACGAGAAAGCACCACTTATCAAACTGACTGATGTCTGGAAAATTTACCGGATGGGGGAAGTCGAGTTTGCAGCCTTAAAGGGAATAGATCTGGAGATCTACGAAGGGGAGTTTCTGGTGGTGCTCGGTCCCAGCGGAAGCGGAAAAAGCACACTTATGAACCTACTGGGATGCCTGGACCTGCCTTCAAAAGGCACGGTTTTCCTGAACTCACGGGATATCTCAGAACTTGATGAATCAGAGCTTGCCCGCATCCGGGGACAGATGATCGGCTTTATTTTTCAGAGTTTCAACCTCATTCCTACCCTGAACACTATGGGAAATGTCGTCCTGCCGCTGGAATTCCAGGAAGAAGAACCTGAAAAAGCCAGGCAAAGGGGGGAATACCTGCTCGAAATCGTGGGGCTCTCGGACAAAAAATCCAACCTTCCCTCACAGCTTTCAGGCGGGCAGAGGCAGAGGGTTGCAATTGCCCGTTCCCTTGCCGTTAACCCACCTATAATCCTCGCAGATGAGCCGACTGGAAACCTGGACAGCAAGACCGGGAATTACATCCTGGAGTTTCTGGCGAATTTACACGAAAAGGAAGGTAAGACGATTATCATTGTCACCCACGACCTGGAACTGGTAAAGTATGCGACAAGAGTCGTGTACATCAGGGATGGCGAGATAGAAAAAATCGAGAACACAAAAGGAAAGTTTTGTAAGTTGGGAAAAAATGATGGAGGAATGAAATGAAAACGTTATCCTTATTGACGCTCCTGCTGGTACTTTCATCAATCATACCGCTGAGCTCCGGACCAGCCCTTGCTTCCACCGGCTTGATAGACTCATCTTCAGTTGAGATCAGCCTTACAAAACAGAACCCTGATGCTGCCCGTCCCGGAGAGCCTGTGGAGCTTACCTTCAGCGTGCAGAACATCGGGTATAATGACCTGGAAGATATCACTCTTGAAATCACGCCCGAGTACCCTTTCAGCCAGGTTTCCGGGGAGAGCCTGACAAAAGAGATATCCTATCTCAACGCCCGGCAGGACGATGACGACGCTGCCATCGTGAAGTTCAAACTCATGACCGATGCTGCTGCTTCCGAAGGCACGTACGAGATCGACATCACAACCTCTGCCAAAACCGCTGACGGGTCCTCCTCAAAAACCACGACCACCACAAAAACCTTCGAGCTTGAGGTAAGGGGAAAGGAATACGCTCAGATCGTGACCATCAGCGAGTCGAACATCGACCTGGCAAAGGAAGAGCCCCTTGACTTCATCATCACCAACACCGGGAACTCACCCCTGAAAAACATGGTTATCTCCTGGAAAGACCCAAAAGGTGTGATCCTGCCTGTCTACTCGGACAACACCAAGTACATCAAATACCTTGATGCAGGGGAATCCATAACCATAGCTTATTCGGTCATGGCAGACGTAAACGCAGTGCCAGGACTTTATACACTTGACATTAACCTGACTTTTGAAGACTACGAATCCAATATTAACACGATAGAAACCAATGCAGGGCTCTTTGTTGGGGGAGAAACCGATTTTGATGTTTCCTTTTCGGAAAGCAACGCAGGGGAGATCTCCCTTTCCATTGCAAACATAGGTAATAACATCGCTTATTCCGTAAAAGTCTCGGTCCCGCAGCAGGCAGGGTACAGTACAACCGGAAGTTCGTCTACAATTGTGGGGAACCTGGAGAAAGGAGACTACACAATCACATCTTTCAATGTCATTAATACACAGGCTGCAGGAACAAACTCGGAAGACTCATCAAGTGCCGGAAAAGCTACTGCAGCACCCTCAGGAAACAAATCTGCGGTCACCAGATCTGCTGGTTCCGGAACCGATCCCACCATGAAAGTTCAAATTGAATATACAGATGCAAAGGGAGAAAGAATCACGGTCCAGAAGGACGTCCCTGTCCAGATGACAGCCTCCGCCGGAGTTACAGGCACGGGCAGAGCCGGAAAAACCAACACAAGCAGCGGAACCAGTTCCTATTTGCTCTATCTCCTTATCGTTGTAGTTGCAGGGGCAGGAGTTTTCCTTTACCGCAGGAAAAAACAGGGAGTTAAAATGGGAACTCAAAAAGTTGAAGATAAAACATCTGAAAACAACTCCGGCTCAGGAATGCTGAAGAACTGAAAAGATCAGTAAAAACTGGAGGATGTGCAATGAGAAACGCAACCTACGTGAAAATGGCCCTGAACATGCTCCTGCACAGCAAACTCCGGAGCTGGCTGACCATCATAGGGATTGTTATCGGGGTAGGGGCGGTGGTCGGGATAATCTCCCTCGGGGATGCCATGGAAGCAAGCGTGCAGAGCAGCCTTTCCGACATGGACCTGACAAGCATCACCATCACCCCGGGTTATTCAGGTGCCCAATCAAGAATGCCAGGACATGGAGGGGGCGGAGACAGAGGAGATACGACCACGGATGTCGAACTGACAGATGATGATATAGACGCCCTCCAGGGTATAGACGGCATAATGTACGTTACCGGCCAGATCTCCGGAAATGAAGAAGTAACTTATACCGGGGAAAGCTCAACCCTTTCCATTACAGGAGTTGACCCCCAGGTCTGGAAGTACATGAACTCTCTGGAAGTGGATTCTGGCAGGCTGCTCGAACCGGCTGATAAGTACGTGGCGGTCATAGGAAGCGGCATTGCCAGTGGAATTTTCGACCAGGACATAGGAATCAACCAGGTGATAACTATCAACGGTAAGTCCGTGCGCGTCGTCGGAATTCTGGCAGAGGAAGGCGGAAGTGAGGACAGGAAGATCTACATACCGATTGATTCGGCAGTGAACCTGCTTGAAGACGCGGAAAAAGATGTCTTTGATTCAATCCGGGTTAAAGCCGAAAGTGAAGATGTGGTTGACACCGTAGTAGAAGATATCGAAGAAAAACTCATGGTCTCCCGCCAGATCCATCAGGAAAAGGACAGGGACTTTTCAGTGTCAGCTTCAAAGTCTATGGCCGAATCCGTAACCGAGATGACCTCCTCAATAACCCTTTTCCTGGGAGCCATTGCTGCCGTGTCCCTGCTTGTCGGAGCCGTAGGGATTGCAAACACGATGTTTACCTCGGTCCTTGAAAAGACAAAGGAAATAGGCACGATGAAAGCCATCGGAGCGAAAAACCGGGACATCCTGATGATTTTCGTCTTCAACTCCGCAATGGTAGGCTTCGTGGGAGGTGTTTTTGGAGTGATGCTCGGAGGTTTTATTTCCACCCTCTTCCCCTACCTGGGCCTGACCCTGATGAGGGGAGCAGGGAGCTCGAGTTCCTCTCTCTCTCCTGGCCTGATGGCTTTTGGGCTTGGTCTCGCAATCCTTATCGGGGTGGTCTCTGGAGCTGTACCAGCATACAGGGCTTCGAAACTGAAACCTGTGGATGCACTGAGGTACGAATAAACGGAAGGATACGAATAAATGAAAAAGAGAAGGGAGCAAACCCTTCTTAATTTTATATTCTTAATTTTATATTCTTAATTTTACATTCTTAATTTTACATTCTTAATTTTATTAATTACCAGGGAGAATTAGAGAAGATAACAAGAAAAGGAGGCAGGCACAGCGTGAAAAGAATCACTATTTTTTTCTAGCTGCCCTGGTAACGTGACCCAGATGAGGGGAGCAGGAAGCTAGAGTTCCTCTTCCCCCTGACCTGATGGCTTTTGGGCCTGGTCTCGCAATCCTTATCGGGGTGGTCTCTGGAGCTGGCCCCGCATGCAGGACTTCTTCCTGCCTTTCAATTTATCTACCTTCCATTCACCCGGTTTCCAAAAAGACCTCTCCTACACCCCCTTCAACCTCAATATCTAGAGTAACATCCGAACTTCCATAAGCCTCATTTACGTAGGCATCTCCATCTTGTACCAGGTCACCTGCCTTGATTTCTCCAAGCCCTCCTTTAACTTTTATGCGCACTCCTGATGTTTCCGGAAGCCGCAGGGTGAGGGCCCCGACCCCTCCTTCAATCCTGGCATCCAGGTCCTGTCCCCAATCTCCCCTGAGATCCACAACGGCATCTCCAACCCCCATTTCCAGGGATAACCTGGTAAGGGCCTGGCTGCCGGAAAGGTTCATCTGAACATCCCCTGCTCCCATTTGAAGGTCCACCTCGGTCAGGTTCAGGCTGCCAAGCTCAAGGTTTCCGTCACCAGCACCAAATTCGATACTCAACAGAAGCGGCACATCATTATTGAAGCGGAGCTTCCATTCATTCCGGAACTCGCGTCTGGTGATGCTTTCGGAGACGTCCCTCTGGCGGACAACAAGCCTGCCGCTCTCATCGGTAACTTCGTACTCGATCTCAGGTCTCAGGGCATCAGCATTATAAGTAAAAGTTGAGTTCAGAAGCTGTTCTGAGCCTCCGGAAAGCTCCAGGTTTCCTGCACCCATACGGACCAGAGCATGGACCGATTTGGCATCTCCCAAATCTACAGAATGGGACTCAGTACGCAGTTCTCCGGGTTCGGTGCAGCCGGAAGTCAGGACCAGGACTGCTATAAGAGCAAATAAACATAAAAATTTGAAAATTCTCATAGATCTCGCCTATCCCTCTTTTAATTAATTACATAGTCTGAAATAGCCGCAAACCTATAAGCAATTTAGCCGGAAAATAAGTCAAAACTATGAAATAATAAATATAAGTGTCAGAGGGATTTAGAGCTTACAAATCAGCTTTTCCCCTTTTTAGGGGAATCGAAAAACCAAAGGTACTCCCTTTTCCGACCTCACTTTCAAACCAGACACTGCCGCCGTGGAGCTGCACAATTTCTTTTATAAGGGCAAGACCAAGTCCGGTTCCCTGATATTTTTTAGATGAGGAAGAGTCTATCTGGCTGAAAGGCTTGAAGAGCTTGTCGTGGTCAGCTGCCGCAATACCTATTCCGTCATCAGCTACGGCTATCTGTATAAAGTCGTTGCTTTGTGTTGCTTTAACTCTTACACACTCGTTTTCATTTGAAAATTTGACTGCATTTGTCATCAGGTTACTGAGAACCTGCATGATTCTCTCCTTGTCTGCAGAAATTCTGGCCAGGCTATTTTCAAGCTCAAATTCTATTTTTATTCCTTTGCTGGCGGCAAATGGAAATAGCATATCCCGAACTTCAGCAAGTGCTTCAGCCAGCCAGAAAGTACTGTAATGCAGTTCAAAGCTCCCGGCTTCTACTTTTGAAAGGTCAAGGATCTCATTAATCAGGTTTAGCAGGTTTTTTCCGCTACATGAGACATTTCCGACAGCCTTGAGCTGTCTTGCATTAAGGTTCCCGTAAACCTTTTCATATAAAAGGTCGGAGAAGCCTATTATTGAATTAAGCGGGGTCCTCAGTTCGTGGCTCATGTTTGCAAGGAACTCGCTCTTGGTATGGTTTGCGACTTCGGCATCCTGTTTTGCACGGAAGAGTTCAATTTCATATTTCTTCCGTTCCGTAATTTCCACCCCGGTTTCAAGAATTGCAATGGTATCTCCGGTTTCGTCACACACGAGTTTTGACCTGAGAAGCCAGGTCTTTCCCTCAGAAGAGGTAAACTCCTGATCCGTCCAGCCGGGAGCCTGGGGATATCGGGATTTCGGGATAATGTCCTTATCCGCAGCCTGAGGGCTATCAGAGGTCAATTCTTTAGCCTCAACCATTAGCAGATCCTTGTTTTTGAGGGCAGCCTGGTTTGCCCAGCGAATATTGAAGTTCGGATCTCTGAGCACCACTATTTCTTCAAGGGAATCGAGAATAAACTTTTTTTCATACTCCTTGGACTTAAGCTCCTGCTCAGCAAGTCTGATGCTGGAAAGCATTTCATTGATACCTTTTGAAAGCCTGTGGATCTCATCTTCACCTTCCATTTCCAGCCGCTTTGAGGTGTCTTTTTCTCTTTTTACTTTGTCAAGAAAACTGTCAATAGCAATTAGCCTTGATACAAGGAGACGATCCAGGCTGAACCTGGTCGCAGTTCCCATAAATATCCCGCTGAGCAGCAGGAAACCGTAAATATAATTCAGAGTCTTTTTACCCTGTGCATAGAGTTCACGGGGATAATCAGCTCTCATGATGGCTGCAGGCTCCCCGGTAGTATCTCTTAGTATGAAATACCCGGCTACCCTCTCATCTCCAAGAATATTAACAGCACTTCCCCCTCCACTGACAGCCTCATCAAATGCATCCTGAAAGTCCGGGGGCATTTCCTCATTTAAAGTATAGAGAGATAGGGAAGACTGGGTACGCTCTTCAAGAGAGGCAATGTAAGAGCTGTCAATATATTTTCCGAGAATTAGAGTTCCCGCAGAAGGACCTTCTTCGAAACCTGCCTGAATGGGGCGGCCAACGATAAGCATCGGTCCCTCTTCAAGAAGTATGACTCCCTGCATATAATCCCTATTTTCCCGAAGCATAAGGAGCCCACTGTCAATCCTCTCCAGAAGCCCTGTCGGAACCGGAACATTTGTCCCGTTTACCAGGTCTACAGACATTGAATAGACCACGACCCCGGATTTATTTACAAAAAGCATAACATTGAGGTCCAGATCGTAAAGGGTATTTTCGTCCAGGTTCGACTCTATGTATTCAGGGCTTAAGGTATTTACGAATTTATATGTATCGTTCCAGTAAGCCCAATCCCTTGCGGTTCTGTCGATAGATAAAGCTTCCCAGGCAATTGCCTGTTCGATTTTATCCGTATTCTTGATAGTATCCTGAGCTTCAAGATTAGAGAAACTCGATAAAAGGATGGTATGAGATGCAGCTATTAAAAGTACAGTTAACAAAGCAAACATTGTGAATGTAACTATAAACAGTTTTTTACTGACATTCATACACATCACCAACAGCTGCAGGAAGCAAAATCACATACCTGCAACTGGGTAGCATAAAGCTTTGTCCATGACAAAAGTTAAAGTGCAGATATCTAATATATATATATATCAGATAGAATTATATATAAATGTTGCGAAGTGAAACAGAAATTTCTGTATAATTCAGGTAGATACTCAAGCCCATTACAGTTATTAGCATCATTTTTATGTTTCAAGAAGAAAAAGAAAAAGAAGTGTGTTTAGACCTGGATCTTATGGATAAATATCCATACATTTAAACAAAATTATGAATTAAGTAAAACTCTCCGCCCTGACTGCATGATTTCCTGATAATAGATAAAGGTCAATATTAAGCCATTATATTTTGAGATAAAATTAGGATGCAGGGCAGGGTCCTTAAACTCATATTTTTTCCGAGCATTTGCCGAAGCTGTAAACTGCATACCTATACGTGTAAAGTAAGATAAAACAAAAGTAATAAACTGCTTTGAAGCTATCCACAATAATTTATTGAGTGTCCTCCTGCCCACAGCCACAGGTATCCTGTATATACCATTTTTGCGACTTGCAGCTTAAACCATAAAAAATTTAGGTTAGCCAGGTAAATTTTTTATACCCACTTTAGCTTTCAGAAATTATAAATCTGTTAATATTTTTATTTACAAGTTAAACTCGTTATTTCGTTTTTTTAAGCCTGACAAAAAAGCTTCCTGAAGCATAGGTGTAAATATGACTTAATAAAAATATAATCAATATACTCAGTTTTACATGGTCGAGGTTTTTAGATTGAGATTTAAAAAGATACCCATGCATATGTATGAGAACTTTCATAAGATATTTAGTGGAAGTAACCAGAATACTTTTAATATCTGCAGGGAATGCGGAGGAGCTTGCGAGCACAACAAAATAGGAACTCTGCTGCCCGGAGAAAAAGAATATATGGCAAAAAAAATGGGTATCAGTGTTTCCGAATTCAAACTCAGGTATCTGGATATTTTGAAAATGAATGATGGAACTCTTGTTCATGTATTAAAGCTTGGGGAATTATGTCCTTTTTTGAACAAAGAAACAGAAGCATGTGAATGTAGTGATTTCAAACCTATAATCTGTAAAATATATCCTGTTGTTTTTACAGTTGAAGAGGGAAAGGTAAATTTCACAATAGATAACTGGTGCCAGTTATCAAGAAAAAAAGTTTGCAGGAACTATTTCAAATCTGCAATCCCCCTTTTGTCCCGTCTTCCTATCCCGGTTGAATGGTTCAACCATGTGGTAAGCTATGATGACCTTTATTTTGATTATGACCAGTTAAGAAAATGCAGAAAAGGAAAAAATCAGTACGCAGTTTTTACTCTGGAAGAACTTTTAAACCTTCAGAGAGATAGTGTAGAAGCATATAAGGTCGAAACAAGTAAGGTAGAAACGTATAAGGTAGAAACGTATAAGATAAAAACAGCAGTTTCAGGTATTGATTTCGGTCAGGAAATTGATGAGCCTACCTTTTAAATAAGAGACTGAAAAATTTATGGATAAGGGCGAAATGGTATATTGAAACGATTTTCAGTCAATTTGGCTTCTATTATAGTTTATTCTATTTTATTCAAATTTATTCAATTTTATTCAAATTTATTCAATTTTATTCAAATTTATTCAATTTTATTCAAATTTATTCAAATTTATTCAAATTTATTTAATTTTATTCAAATTTATTATTTTTCGGGCTCCTCTTAAAAGTCCGGGTTTTCAGCCGTTTCTGCGCGGTTAAGGGATTTTATTTCGCCGTTATCCCCATTTCTGTCATCTCTGTTTATCGGAAGTGTGAAGGCAAAGGTACTTCCTTCCTCGATCTTGCTGCTGAACCAGACATATCCTCCATGCAGGTTAACAAGCTGTTTAACCAGTGCAAGTCCGAGCCCTGTTCCCTGGAACTTTTTTGAGGAAAAGGTATCTACCTGACTGAAAGGTTTGAAAAGCTTGTTCTGATCCTCAACTTTGATCCCTATTCCATTGTCCTTAACCGTTACTTCTACCAAGTCCCCTTTCTTTTTTGCCTCTATCTTCACAAGTCCATTTTCGTGCGAGAACTTTATAGCATTATCCAGCAGGTTGTACAGGATCTGAACAAAGCGAGCTTCGTCAGCACGGATTGTGGCAAGGTTTTTATCCACCTGGATTTCAACCTCAATCATTTTTTTGTCTGCAATAGGAGATAGCAGATTTTTTATTGAATTAAGTTTACTGGCAAGCTCAAACTCTTCATAATCGAGTTCAAGCTTTCCGGCTTCCACTTTAGAAAGATCAAGGATATCGTTTATCAGATTCAGAAGGTGTTTTCCGCTCCTAGAAATATTCCCAACGGCCTTGATCTGTTTTACATTAAGTTCCCCGTAAACCTTTTCGTACAGAAGATCGGAGAAGCCTATGATTGAGTTAAGCGGGGTCCTCAGTTCATGACTCATGTTTGCCAGAAATTCGCTCTTCGTACGGTTTGCGACCTCTGCGATCTGTTTATCCCGGAGAAGCTGCTCGGCTTTCTTGCTTTCAGTAACGTCTCTGCGGGTTTCCATAACCCCTATAATCTTTCCATTTTCATTTGCCACGGGAATTGCCTGGAAAAACCAGATCCTTCCGTCTTTTGAAGTAAACTCTCCTGACTTTTTCTCACCTGTCACGAAGACCTGTTCAAGCTGAGGATACTCAACTAACTGGCCACTTATGTCAGGAGCAGCTTTTAGGAAAAGCCCTACTGCCTTTTCCAGGTCCATTTGCATATATTTGAGAGCAGCCTTGTTTGCCCAGATGATTTTCATTTCAGGGTTCACAAAAACGACAAGTTCGTTGAGTGAATCGAGCAGGACTTTCTTTTCACGTTCCTGGGCCTTTACCCCCTGCTCCGCCAGATCGATTTCGTTTAACATCCCGTTTATTTCCCTTGAAAGCCGGTAGAGTTCGTCGTTGTCTTTGAGAGACAAACGTTTGGATAGGTCTTTTTCCGACCGGACTTTTGTAACGAAATCATCGATTTCTACCAACCTTGAGATAAACAGCCTGTCAAGAGCAAACTTGACCCCGATACCGGTCAGGAGCCCGGTAAACAGCAAAAATAAATACATATAGTTGAGGGTTCTCTCACCATGCAAATAGAGTTCTCTTGGGAAATCGGCTCTGATGATAAGGGCAGGCTGGTCTGAGATATCCCTCAACTCAAAATAACCTGCTACCCTCTCTTCACTGAGAGGTTCCACAAGGATCATGTCAGGAGTTTCCGAAAACTTTTGAAATTCCTCCTGAAAATCGGAAGGCATTTCCTGATCGGTCCTGTACATAGACAGGGAAGAACGGGTAGTGTCTTTGAAGGATTCAAGGAGGTAATTGTCAAAAAACCTCCCGAAAATGAGAGTACCCTTCGAAGGCCCTTCGTATTTTGTCGTAAGAATAGGATGGCACGCAATAAACATGGGACCTTCATCTAGTAAAACAATACCGCTTATGGTATCGTTTTCTCCTGTTGTCAGAAGAGTTCCGTTTTCGATCATTTTCAGAAGCCCTGCTGGAACCGGTCTTTCTTCCATAGAATCAATATCCACCGATTTTGTATAGACCACGCTCCCGGACTCATTAACAAAAAGCATTACATTAACTCTAATCCCCGCTAGTGTTTCATTCTGAAGGTCCACATCGATGTACTGCTGGTTCCCGTCTTCGATAAACTGGTAGGTATCATCCCAGCAAGCCCAGTCCTGGACGATGTAATCAATATATCCCTGCCGGTTGGAGACTGCGTTTTGCACACGCTCTACATTCTCCAAGGTATCAGCCTGCTCAAGCTCTAAAAAGTTTGACAGCTGCATATTATGGGTGAACGTAAACGCAGCCGTAAGGACAGCAAAAATCAAGAGGGTTATTATGAGAACCTTTTTACTGATATCTATTGTGGACACCTCTAGAGACTTGAGATTAAAAAGGAGCTTAAAATTAAAGATATTATAAATATTAAAAAGAGAAGAAAGTATATAAAATTTAGCAAAGTTATTAAATAATTTTAATAAGAAATATATTACCGATATTTATATTTATAAGTATAGTGCCACGGAAAAATTAGAAAGTACTTCATTGGTTATCGGTTAAGACACAAAATGCCAGGAATGTGTTATATTAATGGAATTTATGAAAGCTTAAATATGGAAAATCCATCTGCATTATTGTTTTGAGTATCCATTTAGGGCAACCAAACTCCTTAATCGAATATAAATGGAATTTCAGATTTGTCTGTAATTTATCCCGGAACATTGATCCCTATTTATAATTAAACAAATATATATATTAAATTTGATGATATATTAACAGATCCTGTATTTGGCAGAAACTTTAATAAAAACTATTATTTTGTTCAACTGTACCTCAGTGCCAGCGCGGGATTCAAGGCGAAAATAACATGGATTAGAAGATTTTTTGCAAACCATTGGTCTATGGGGAAATTGATTCATAAGGAAAAAATACGCTAGCATCAATCAGTAAGAGGGAGTGGAAATATGGATCTATTCAGAAAAAAACACCTTGTGCTGGCAGTTATAATGCTGGTTGCCACGATAGGAATCGCCTATGCACCCGGATCTCAACCTGACTGGGCACCTGGAGGTCCACCGGATTCGACACCCGGAGGTCTACCGGATTCAACGCCTGCATGTGCATATTCATCCTTCTGCACGCTAGATGGATTTGATAAGGTGGTTGTATTCATGGCTGCAGGCCAGTACAATGCAAGTTTGCCACCTGCCGAAGGAGACCTGGCAGTTTGGTATCACAAGGCAATAATGGGACGTAACGATACGGAAATACAGGCCGAAAAAGAAGCCGCAATGAAATATTTTGAAGATGAGTTCGGCCCGGGCCTGCCAGAACCGGTTGCTTTTGGGGTAGACCCGAGAAATGAGTACAGGGCATACATAATTTCTTGCGAGAACATCCCTCCGGAAGGCTGGGTCGTACGAGATGGGGGATTTATAGTCAATTTCCCGAAAAAGACAAAACTGTACGGGAACTGGGGAGGAAGTGAAGGGAAAAATGTGCCCGCAGGTTCTTTCATAGTCTACGGGGACTACAATATAAAAACAACATTATCTGATGAATGCAAAAATTACTGCGATGAATACAAAAATTACTGCGACGAATGCAAAAATTACTGCGACAAAAAGACAAGCCCATTAATAATACACTACCAGTCCGCTGAGCCGATAATTCCGGACACGATAAATAACGGAATAACCTTCCGCTGCACGACGATAGCTCCATGGGGTGAAGGGATAGCACAGGGAATATCTTACACCCAGACGCTTGAAAACGGAAATGTCCAGGCAAATATCCGAAATGTGCACACTTACCCCGCTTTCGGGCCATCTGTCGTGCATGATATGTAACAACAGTTTCCAGAAGGCCGTGGTTTTCGAAAAGAAAGTGAAGTAAAAAAAGGAAAAGTGAAGTAAAAAGGAAAAGTGAAGTAAAAAGGAAAAGTGAAGTAAAAAAGGAAAAGTGAAGTAGGATAAGATTCCAGGAAATTATGTTGTGGACCCTGGAATCTTTTCTTTGATTTCCAACCTTTGTTCGTTTCTACTTTTGCAAAACCCATTAGGTTTTACCCCAATTTCTTAATGTATATGCCCGCTAATTCTGGGCACCTCACTTTTATCGGTATCAGGCACACTGGTTTTTGACCAGTGTCCTGCAAGGAAAGCTCCGGACAGGTTGTGCCAGATGCTAAATATTGCACCCGGAAGCGCTGCCGCAGCAGTGAAATGTTTTATCGCAAGAGCTACACTGAGGCCCGAGTTCTGCATTCCGACCTCAATTGCCAGGGTCCTTGCTTCTTTTTCGCTGAGCTTGAAAGCTTTTGCGACCCCGTAGCCGCCTGCAAGGCCCAGCCCATTATGCAGGACCACTGCAACAAGGACCAGAAGGCCGCTTTGTTCAAGGTTTTCGCTGTTTGTCCCTATGATTATGGCAATGATGACAACGATTGCGAGAGCTGAAACTGCCGGAAAGACATCCCTGACTGCTGTTATCCTTTTTTCAAAGAAATAATTGATTGAAAGCCCGAGCACTACAGGCACAATAACAATATTTACAACGCTTACAAGCATGCCCATGACATCCACATCCACAGACTGTCCGATAAAGAGCCAGGTAAGGAAGGGAGTTGCGAGAAAGGCAACCATTGTAGAGACAGATGTGAGCACTATAGAG
>NZ_JJQY01000150.1:0-50775 GCF_000979295.1 Methanosarcina sp. 1.H.T.1A.1
TCCGTCTCGTGGGCTCGGAGATGTGTATAAGAGACAGTTATTATTATTATTATTATTATTATTATTATTATTCTCAAATCACTCTAAAGCCCTTTTCCTTTCTCCTTTATCACCAGAAAGGCTGAAAACCTTTTTCTCTCATTAACACACTATTTTCGTGAACTACTCCCAGCTAAAGCATAGGAACTTTCTCCCCTCTTTCTCATAAAAGCTCAATTCTCAATATCTACAACTGTTACTATATAATTACTATGTTATAATCATTCGGTTCGTTTACTACAAACTCCTCTTACTAGAAAGGTGAAACTAAAGATGCTTGAAGTCTACTGTGATTCGTCTTATAATGAAAGTGAAGACTCCTACCTCGGTTGCGTGGTGTTACGGGATGGCGGGCAGATCCACCAGTCAACAACTAAAGTCCCGGGTCATCCTCAGAATAATCTTGACTGTGAACTTGCAGCCCTCAATTTTGCCATATCCCTTGTCAGGATTTTTTCAAAAGGCGATGCCGAAATAATTGTTTATAATGATTCTACTGAAGCCGTAAGAGCTTTTCAGGGAAGGGCGCAGGAAGTAGAAAAGGAGTTTTCAGGGTCCAGAGTTAGCTTTGAATATATTCCCCGCGAGAAAACGAACCAGGCAGCTGCAGACAGCCTGTCTAAAAAGTTTCCTGTTTTTTTCTCGAGTATATCCACGTCTGATGTGGAATCTTTTTCGAGGCGTGAAGACGTTCTTTCAGATATTGCCCGGAATGGACGTAACGTTTTTTATCTGGAAAAAGTTCCGGAAATGTCCACAAACAAAAAAACCTGCTACAGGCTGATAGTCCGCACAATTGAAAAGATCCTTTCCGATGACCTTGTTTATCCGGTAAAAAAAGGAGGTCCTGGCACTCAGGTAAAGGCTGCGGAAGAGATTCGAAAAGACCTTTCAAACCCTGAGGTCCTTTCTTCCCTGAAATCAAAGGGAGTAAGGCTTGAAAACTCCTATTTCCTGCTCACGGACGAAACCTGGGGGCTTCGGGGTACGGACAGTCAGGCTTACTCAATTCTGCCTTCTTCCATCCCCCATAAGATAATATGTGATGAAGTAGACAGGTCGCCTCAAAACCTCTTCAGAAGAGCAGAACGTTTCAGGTAATTTCCCGGAATCTAACAGGCCACTGCTTAAATTCCCTCTTTAAGGGACCAAATGCCGGTGTTGAAGATGTTAAAGTATCCAGTTTATAATGTTATCCAACCCTTAAACCCAACTTAAACCCTGAGAATTCATGAAACCCATAGATTACAAGATACAGCTTTTGCTAACAGTTTTCGTCAGCTCTCTACTCCTTGGAAACCTTCTCGGGAGCAAGCTAATTGAGATATTCGGGGTCGTAACCTCGGTAGGTTTTTTCGCATATCCGGTTACTTTCCTTATTACGGACATGGTAGAAGAAGTTAAAGGAAGGGAAGTGACAAAGGTTTTCTTACATGCAGGTTTTCTTTCACTCTGTATTGCATCCATTTTCGTGTTCATAAGTACTGGTCTGGCACCATCTCATTTGTACCCGAATAATGAGGCTTATAATAGCGTTTTTTCAAATTCCATGAGAGTTATACTGGCAAGCATGATCGCTTTTGTTATAAGCCAGCACCATGACCTGTGGGCCTTTAATTTCTGGAAGCAGAAGACAAATGGCAGGTATCTCTGGCTCAGAAACAATCTTTCAACAATTGTTTCCCAGCTGCTCGACTCCATCGTTTTCACGTTTATTGCTTTCTATCATGTAACTCCCGAACTGGGGGTAGTTTCAGTTTTTTATATGATTTTGCCTGTCTGGATCCTTAAAGTGATGTTTGCTCTCCTTGATACCCCCTTTGTATATCTTGGAGTCCGGTGGCTTGCTTCTGGAAACATAAACGATGTCCCCTATCCCGGGGAAAGCGGGGAAGCAGGTCCGGTTAAAGGTTAAAACAGGTGCAGTTCCTGAAATCAGGTCCTATCCGGGAGTGGATCGGGAATCTTTTTTAGGGACTTACATACCAATGCTTATGGGCATCTCCGTCCTATACATTAACGGGGGTGCTAATTACGGTAGAACATTCTGAGACCGAAATACGGCAGGTTAAGGCTGAAATCCCGAGTAATGCGAAAAGTTCAGAAACCGATTTCGAAAGAAAGGCTGAAGAGCAGGGGAAATCAGGTGCAGAGGCTGGTACTCAATACACAGGAGTTCCCTCCGAAGACTTCTGTATCTCCTGCCTGAAGATGCCTGAAGAACAGCGTAATGCCATTATTCTGGAAATCCAGCAGGTAGCTGAAAGGATTCTGAAAGCCCATGGAGTTATCAAAGAACCTGAAGACCTTCTAAAGGGGGAATGGTTTCTCAAACTTCAGAAACCGGGGTTTGAAAAGAAACTGGTTCTTGCAAAGTCCGGTGAAGAGGTCTTTATAGGTTTTTATATCTATCCGGAAGAGGCTCCTGTGCCTGATCCTAACTTTGTTTTACTTTCTCAATACGGACTCTGGTACCCGCAAAGAATAGAGGAAAAATTTGAAGAAACTGTCGCCTCTTTCTTTACGGGAGCTTATGGGGACTACGATTTCCTCAATATTGTCCCTGAAAACGTTGTAATATTCCAGACCTTTCAGCGTGATTTTGCAAAAATGCTTGAAGATCAGGGCTGGGCTGGGCCGGATGTGGAGGTAGTTGATAAAATTATGCCGAAAGATTAAGTTTCTGCGAACTGCCCCCCTCCCGAATCCCTTCGCCTGAAGGCCCAGAGGTTTGAGGAAGGGGTCTTCCCGCCTTAGACAGATAAAATCTACCTGATTCAGAGAGTTAACTTTTTTCTTGTTAAACTCATTCCTGGATTAATTTTTCTTTTATGTCCCTCAGTTTTGACTCTTTGTTTTTCCCACAGAATATTTAAATATTGAAAGCATACGCAGTTTCAGGTACATACTCAGTGATATTACTTGCTTTTACCTTGTGGCTTTTATATTAATCGCTTTTCAGAAGGTCTTTTATGTTTTCGATAAATTCCGATTGCATCTTATCAAAAAAATCAGAAGATATCCCTCCTTTCTATGTGATGGAAGTACTGGAAAGTGCCAAGGCTCTGGAAGCTCAGGGCAGGCATATAATCCATCTTGAGGTCGGAGAGCCTGATTTCCCTACTGCTCCCCATATCTGCGAGGCTGCCTGTGCTGCGATTGGTAGGGGATTTACAAAGTACACTCACAGCCAGGGACTCCCTGCTCTCAGAGAGGCAATAGTTGAGTCTTATCATCAGAAGTTTGGAGTTGACCTGGACCCGAATCAGGTTATTGTTACTTCCGGGACAAGCCCTGGTCTCCTGATTGTTTTCATGGCTCTGCTTGAAAAGAGGGATGAAGTAATTATGTCGAACCCTCACTACGCCTGCTATCCAAATTTCGTAAAGTATCTGGGCGGGACCCCTGTTTTTGTCTATACGAGTGAGACAAACGGCTTTGTCCTTGAACCCGAAACAGTAAGGCAGTGCCTGAGTCCGAATACCAAAGCCATCCTCATTAACAGTCCTTCAAATCCCGGAGGGCATGTTATGTCTCCTGAAAGTTTGCAGGGCCTTGCCGCAATAGCAGATGAAAAAGGAATTCCTATCGTTTCGGACGAAATCTACCAGGGCCTGATCTACAGCGGAGAAGAACACAGCATCCTGGAATATACGAAAAATGCCTTTGTCCTTAACGGCTTTTCCAAACTTTATGCAATGACCGGCTGGAGACTTGGCTATATTATCTGCCCCCCTGATTGTATCCGCGCGATTCAGAAAATTCACCAGAATTTCTTTATCTGCGCTAACTCCTTTGTCCAGGAGGCAGGCATTGCAGCCCTGAAAGGTCCCCAGGAACACGTTACTGAGATGGTCCAGACCTACAATATACGTCGCCAGTACATGCTTAAAAGGCTTCTCGGCATGGGCCTTGAAGTGCGCAAAGAGCCAATGGGGGCTTTTTATGTCCTCGCTGATGCCCGCAAGTTCTGCAGTGATTCTCTTAAATTGAGCCGCAGGATTCTCAATGAGGCAGGTGTGGCAGTAACTCCCGGCATAGACTTCGGAAACGGGGCAGAAGGCTACCTGCGTTTTTCCTACGCTAACAGTCTTGAAAACATTGCAGAAGGCATGGACCGTCTGGAGGCTTTTCTGGAAAAAGAATTTGAAGGTGAAGGATGAAGGTGAAGGATGAAGGTGAAGGATGAAGGTGAAGGATGAAGGGTGAAGGATGAAAACTTCCAGAATCCGTAAGCAGTCAGCTTCTGCCTATCAATTATTCTAATTAATTATTCTAATCAATTTTTCTAATCAACCTCCCTGATAATCATTTTTAATCAGACTTTCTTTTTCTTTTTTACTGTGTATTCAAAATTTTGTTCCGTAAAATTTTCCAGTTCTACCAGATCATCAGGAACTGATGATTTCTCTTGCAGTTTTTCATCTCTTTTCCCTGATCCCCTCTGAAACTTTTCGAGTGCCCTGCCGCCTGCCGAAACTTTTCTCGGGAATTTAAACTTTAACTTTTCGGGGTTTCTTTTTATAATAATACCTGCAGCCAGCAGAACAAGGGTTGCAGTAAAGTAGGTAAAGAGATTGAGGTGGAGTTTTTCCTCCATCACAGGTGCTGTCTCTCCGGAGGCATTGATCTCTTTTGAAACCGTGCTGTATCCGGTCTTCTTTATAGCCAGTTTATGCTGCCCTTCGCCTGCATGAAATACGACCGGAGTTATTCCTTTGTACTTCCCGTCAAGGTAGACATTTGCTCCGGAGGGGCTTGAAGAAATGCTGTATACCCTCTCGTTTACACGGAGCTTTTTTGAGATTGAGGCAGTTTTCCCGGCTTTAACAAGCACCCGTTCAAAGACATCTTCATACCCTTCCTGCGTTAGCACCACTTCATAAAAACCAGGCGGTACTTTCTCTATGAGAGCCGGGGTTTTTCCCACGAACTTTTCGTTTATATAAATCTCAGAGCCGTTTGGAATTGTTATGATTTCTATTTTCCCGAAATTCCCTTTTTCGGCTGCGGCTGGATTTTCAGCCTCTTCAGTCTCTTCAACTGTGGAATTGCCCTGCCCGGGGTCTGCGGTAGATATGTCCGCAAATACAGGGCTGACGGCTAAAGTAAGTATCAGGAAGGAAAATACTATGCAGGTCAGGATTTTCCTGAAGTCTTTCGGTTTAACCCCTCGTTTAAGATCAGGTTTAATTTTTATAAGGAATCCCTTCGTTTTGAATGATGGGTCTTTTTTTCAAGTAACTGATATTTATAACTCCTCATTCTCATTTCCGGGGGTGAACTGAATCCAAAAGAGGATATTATCAAAAAAGAGGTCTATATCGAGTATCGATGCTGGAATTAGAAAGTAATCATACAAAGATGAGAATGTTTTCCTGAAAATCGAAATTAAAGAAAATTAAAGAAAATTAAAGAAAATTAAAGAAAATTAAAGAAAATAATAAAGGTGGGGCTGGTGAGATTCGAACTCACGATCGACGGGTATCTCCGAACAACTGCTTTCACAGTTTTTCTGGTGAGCATCTATCAGTGCTCCAACGGTTCCTCATTGTCCTGCCCCGTCGGGAAAGACTCGGTAGACCCGTTGTTCATCATTTATCCGCTGGAGCCCATCGCCATGCCGGGCTAGGCCACAGCCCCTTAATGAAAGGTTAACAAGGATACTGACATATCCTTTCTCTTTTAAATAGTTAACGGCAAGAAACATGGTTTTTGAGAACATATTTCTATTTCTTCCTCAGTACATAAACAGAAAATAGATTATTCCTGCAAGGATTGCGAGCACAAATATCGCAAATGATACGTAACCAAGCAGGCGAACTGCGAAGTCATATGCACTTACCTCACCTGTCCATTTGCCTGTTCTGCGGCGATCGAAGTATTTCATCAATTTCTTGTTTAATTTCAAAAAATTCAGGGCTCCCTTTTAAATTTTGTTCTATATCAGGGGTTTTGCAAATAAAGTTGTTTATCTGAATCCCTGAGGTTTCGGGAAGTATAATTGCATAAAAGCCAAAGAATCAAAGGAACGCGGGAATCGAATTCCTTATTTGCTTGATGCCCTTATGAAAACGAAAGAATGTTAATAATGGCTTCAATCTGTTTTTAAAGCCATGTTAGCAAAAAAGTAAATGGAGAGCTTTTTTCTTATCTGTTAGCTCTCGATGGATTTCGCTGACCGTCTGAAATGTTGTTGTCTTAATCGGTTTTTAGTCTATTTTGTTGAATTTGGATGCAGGTGCCCCACAGATTGGACAGTTCCCTTCAGGTTCACCTTCCATAGTATGTCCGCAGACTCCGCAGACGTAATAATCAACCTCTTTATTATTCCCTATTTCTTCCAGGGCTTTTTCATATAGTCTGGCATGAACCTTTTCTACTTTATTTGCCACTTCAAAGCTCCAGAGAGCCCTGTTGTCCCCTTCTGTTTTTGCTTCCTCTATAAAAGTGGGGTACATTGTTTCAAATTCGTATGTTTCGCCGTTAACGGCCTCTTTCAGGTTATCCATTGTAGTTCCAATCCCGCCCATACGCTGGAGGTGATTGAAAGCATGGACTGTTTCCGCAGCAGCAGCGGCTCTAAAGAGTTTGGCTATCTGATGATACCCTTCCTCGTCTGCTTTCTTCGCAAAGGCCAGGTATGTCCTGTTCGCCATTGATTCGCCAGTAAATGCAGCCTTAAGGTTGTCTTTGGAACTCATGCATATCTCCCCTTAATTTGAAATCTTTTTTTCACCCTATTTACTGGGGGCATATCTATTATTCTTAACGCCCATAAGAACAGTGAGCTTCGCTCACTAAAGTGGACTAAAGGAGTGAATTACAAGAATTTCTTCCCCATACAACGTCATTCGTTGTATTGTGTCTTTTTCACGCTCGACGCAGGAGAGCGGTCTTTCCAACAAAAAAGAAGAGAAGGAAGAAAATAATAGCAAGAAATTAAAAGTGACATAAAAATGTAAATATTAATAGTGTTAGAAAAACCCGGTACTCACTTCTTTTTTTGTAGGGCTGCAGGCAAGCTGGAGGAAGCGTTTATACCTACATTCTTGAAAATGGTTCCTGAGTTAGGAAATTATTTATTCTGGCTGGCAGGCCGGCTCAGGCTCCGTGCAGCACAGGGGGAGAAAACTGACCGATTTCCTCGGGGGTTCCGGAAAGGATTAACAAATTAATCAGGCAACACCTGTTTTTTTAAAAAGAGGTTTTAATAAGGTTTTAATAAGAGGGTTACGCCCAGGGCAGGATTCGAACCTGCGCTCTCCCAAAGAAGAAACGGTTTTCGAGACCGTCGCCCTACCGCTAGACTACCTGGGCATTTTGCTTTAAGAACGTTTTAGGTTAGCTTAAACGTTAGCTTAATGTAACGTTAACTTAAATGTAATGTCAGCTTAAATGTTAAACGTTAACTTAAACGTTGGATGGATTTTAAATAATGAGGACGTTTCCGGGCAGTACCCGACGTTTTTGGTGCAGAGTTAAGTGAATAGACTTTCTATCTTATATATTTTATTCTCAGCGGGCTTCCGGATTTTAAAAATCAAAAAGTGATCTCTGACCTGCAGGTTTTTCCGGACTCTCTTTCTCTGGCCATTCTGTTCCCACTCCTGCTGTCTTTTCTTCCTCAGTTTCGACTGTTTCTACGGATCTTTTTCTCGCAAGGTCAGAAAATGAAATCTGAGTTCTGGACTTTCCGATCTCTCTTTTTGTTATTTTTGAGGTTTTTTTCTTTTCCTCGGCACCTTTTTCGGCACGTTCTGGTTTTTCTGCTTTCAGGTGGCCGGGCAGTTCGAGCCAGCCGTACTGGCCACCTCCGCCGGGGTGGATTATAACATCGCCCTTCCTGAAGGCGAGAATTGCGTTTACTATCCTGTCATCCACTATTTTCAGGGCTTCCGGTTCTGCATAGATAAGGGCTTCAACCTCGTTTCCGAAATGCCCGACAATGGTCTCCCAGGCAGTCTTTACGCCTTTTGTCTGGACGCTTGCGTGGCCGAGTGACATCTGTATGATCTCTGCAAGAGGGATCAGGTGAAGATAAGGAGGTCGGTGATCAGGATGCTCGGGTTTTTCAAAATCCGCAAGTTCGTTGACCCGGTCAGCCACTCCTTTTTTTATAATGCCTCTGCATATCGGACAGCGCCATCTTCTAGCTTCGGCTTCCGGCAGCGGATACTGAGTAAAGCACTTGACGCAGGCAGACCGGTTGTACTTTCCTTCTTCAGGGAAAAAACCGACGTTCAGAGTAGCTCCGTATCCCTGCTTCCTGAGAATTGCTTTCTTGATGCCTTCAAAAGTAATGTCAGGAACATTGAACTGAGTAAATTCCCTTGCCAGTTTGTTGGTAGAAGGGGAATGGGCATCAGAGTTTGTAAGGAAGGTCAGTCGGTGCAGTTCTTCAATCCTGTCTGCGTAATTACTGTCTGCACTCAGGCCAAGTTCAACAAAAGAGACATATTCTGTCATATCCCCATAGCAGCTTTCCAGGCTGTCATGGTAGCCATAAAGAGCAGTCCATGGTGTGAAAGCATGACAGGGGCCTATAAGAGCTCCAAGATCTTTTGCAATCTCTGCAATTTCACAGCCATCCAGCTTAACTGATGGGCGCCCATCTGCTTCAAGGTTTCCGAAAGGGGCAATTCTTTCTGCCAGCTCTTCGGCTTTTGAAATAGAAGGTAAAATCAGGAGGTGGTGTACCCGGTCGATATCCTCGACCTCGGTAGTGGGTATAAAAAATATATTTCCTATTCGGATTTCTTCGTCTGAAATAGCTGCTTTTTTTATCTCTTCCAGCCACTTCGGATGAGTGCAGTCCCCTGTACCGATAAGCTCCATCCCTTTTCTCGAAGCTTCACTAGCAATTGTGGGTAGTTCCATCTTCCCCGAACACGCCATCGAGTACTTTGAGTGGAGATGGAGGTCTGCATTGACTTTCATTTCCGAACCTTTCGCCAGAATCGTTTTTAACTTTCAGGTTCCTTAACTATGTATTTCTCTATCCGGATTCTCTATCCGCGTATTCTCTACCTGGAACTTCCCTATCTATGTATTTATCCTATGTAGCGCAGGTCTTCTTCCGTGGGTTTAACTTCTGGGAAGTTCTGCTGCTCTTCTTTTTCTTTCAACTTTTCGAGGATACTTTCCATTTCCTCTGCTTTTTTCTTAAGGGAGTCTGTGTTTACCTCGATCCCGAACATATTACACAGCACCTTCAAAAGAGACTGGGCACTTTTGGGATCCATCAGGTATCCTGGCGTCATTCCCATAAGACAAGCAGCATCTATGCCCCTCATCCTGCTGAAAGCCACAAGCAGACCGGATGCTCCTACGATTCCCCCGCTTGGCTCCGATTCCCTGAACTCGACCCCGAATTTTTTAATCTCTTCGATCAATTCCGTGCTGTTGGCAACCCCAAGGACTGTCTCTTCATAGGTGAGTTTGCCTGTAGGGTAGCCCCCGAGGGTGTATATTCTGGGTACTTTAAGTTCCTCTGCAATGTCCAGATAAAGAGAGCAGAGTTCGTAATGTCCCTGTGAAGTAGTGCTCTGGTGGTCCCCTACAAGAAATAGAACGTCAGTTTCGTTTACTTTCCCGTGGTATATGGTGTTGCTTACCGGACGGACAGTACAATCTTTATTGATAAGGACCTGGGGTGGAAAATGCGGAGAATAAACCTCCATAATCTTTTCAGCCTCAAGTTCATCTACCAGATGCTCTGCCACCAGCTTGCCAACAAGCCCTACTCCCGGAAGTCCTACTACCAGTATGGGGTTTTTGAGCTCAAGTTTTTCTTTCAGGCGGACAAGTGTACTTTGCTGCATAAAAATCCCTTATCCTTTCTTTGCCAGTCTTCGGTACTTGCCATAAGGGTCCTTAGGAGAAAAGCGAGCCGGGATCGCGGGTAAGACTTCTCCCCCGCAAGCCGGGCATTTTTCCCTTAAAGTGTACCTGCCGCAATTTTTGCATTTGCGGATCTTTTGTCCCAAAGGTTATCACGCCTTTGCTGATTCGATATGCCGTTTGAAAATCCCATGTCCGCCAAGTTTTGCAATAGTGTCTACTGCAGTCTGAGCGGATTTTTTAAGGACTGATTCGGCTTTCTTATAGTCAGGAGCTATTACCTTGATTCTATATCTCGGAGCCCCTGTGTAACTTACTTCGAGCTTGATATCTTCCCCATCAACATCACTGATGGAATTTGCAGCATTAAGGGCCTGTTTTATGACCTCTATGCCATTTGGAAGATTGCAGGTCAGATCCACATACCCTGCGATATCCACGAAGGGCAGTTTGATATTTTCTCCTGCGATTTTGATTATGCTCTGTAAGTATTTTTTGTTGACTTTGAGCCCTTTAAAGGCGCTTTCCCCTTCAACAGCTGCTTCTTCGAAGGCGGCGTATGCACTTCCAAACTCTTCTACAAGTTTTTCATGCAGAGCCTGCAGGCCAATTTCATCGCCCTCGCTCTCGGTCTCTTCTGCCACGAACTGGAGCCACTTGGTGGCTTTCTGCTCATTCTTCCAATCCTGGATCTTAGCCCGCCGCTGGTGCTCATTTACGTCTTTCAATGAAAGGTCGATGTGGCCTCGGGAAGGGTCCACGTTCAGAACCTTGCAGACAATCTTCTGCCCTTCCCTTACGTAGTCCCTGACGTACTTGACCCAGCCTGCTTTAATTTCGGAGATATGGATGAAACCTTCCCTTCCTCCGAATTCTTCAAGCTCGACGTAGGCTCCGAAATCAGTTACATTCTTCACCGTACAGACAACAAATTCTCCGATTTCAGGCCAGTTATCGTTTCCCATTCGTACCACTTCTCAATTTTTGTTCTCTAAATTATTCTATACTCTATTCCTGTTAAGTGCTTTCCCTGATACGGTTATTCAAGTACTTCCAGGATGTGAGTGGTAATTGTTGATTTTCCACCGGTTGGTTCGGCAAGGGTCCTTCCACAGACTACGCAGGTAATTTTACGGCTTGCGCTTCCGAATATGATCTGTTCGTTTTCGCAGTCGTTGCACTTTACGCGCAGGAACCTGCTTTTTGGTCGCTGGGTGTAGTCTATCATTTTATCTTACTCCTTGAACTCGAACTTCTTTGCCCTGAAACAGGGTCTCTGGTGGGCTTTCTTACATACGGTGCAGCGGTATCTGAGCCAGATGCGCTTTGTTGGCTTGTCGCCACCGGGCACCTTTGAGAACTTTCCGCTGTTTCCTATGCCTTGCTGTCTTTTCTTTTGCCTTGCAATGTGAGTCATTGATGAAGCTTGGCCCTTCTTGACCCTCTCTGCTACGTGTTCTTGGTGGGTCTTACAGAACGGGCAGTAAGTTCTGAACCTCTTTGGAATTTTCATTCTTTACACCTTTTTGATGATTATTGGTATTTTGTGCATATTCCGGCTTTTGCGGAAAAGCACTGTTAAATATACTTATTGAATATACGTATGGCGTTACGTATGGCGTTTAATTCCTGGGAATCTATTAATTTGGGAAGCGTTAATTGATAAGTTTGAAATCGTCTGAACCTCTTTTGTTTCGATATCCTGAGTGACGGTCTCCTATTGAAGACGAGGTCAGAGCACGCTAACAAGGTTAAGCTACACAGATATAGCTACACATATATATACTAATACTATTGCCTGAAGTGCTTTTCCTTCATAAGGCATGAATCCTTTGTTTACAGGGTCTCTGATATGCCTGTCCACAACTGTTTTTCTGGCTAAAATAAGCTGCATGTCTCAAGGAATCAGTTCTTTTCGGAATTCTTTTCTCCGGAGCCTTTCTCTCCGACAGCAATCAGTTTTGCTGCTTTCCGCTTTATCAACCCTGTTGCATTCAGTTGCGGCAAAACAACCACATTTTCGGCATTGACCGTATAGTTCCGGCCGTCCGCCCCTGTGAAGGTAGGCAGGTCCTTCAGTATTCGGACAACAACATATTCTTCGTTTATATTGTTTTTGCCCGACTCTGTCCCTGTGTTCTTCCCTTCGGCAGTCACAGTTATTCCCCTGCCTGTTTTTGCGTCTACAATAACCGCGGCAGATGCCTGTCTTGCATCCCCTGTCCCGGGCCAGACCGGAATCTTCCCTGAATCTGGATAAAGAATGGGGCCTAAAAGCTCTACTTTTGCAGCTTCTATTCCCTGAAGCACAAGATCATAAAGCATTTTCTCTGCAGGAAGCAGCTTTTCGAGATCCTTTGAAATAGGTTTATCAGCGTTAGACTGGATCGTTGCCCGGGTAATGACCTTCCCTATCCTTTTCATAAAGATAGTCTCAAGGTCCGAAAGCGCTCTTTCATGCTCGTCATTAAGCATCTTTGATTCCGGAGAACGGGGATTATTAATCTTCCCTATCTCTTTCTCAAGCTCCCGGATGTATTTTTCAGCTTCCTGATAAAAATCAGCCTGAATCGTTTTCAATGTCTGGTTTTTTTCCTTATACAGTGTTTGGCTGATTTTTTCTATGTCCATACTCCGCAACACCTCTACAAATTAGATATACGGCTGCATACTCCGGAACTTCCTGTATGCCTTCTTCTATTCTTAAATCCTTGCCCTTCAGCTGTACTGAGAAAGGCTTTGAAACGGTTATTTTTGTTGGTTTGTCGCTGAAGATAACTGCATCATTGAGCGGATCAAACCTTTCCAGCTCGGAAAAAGCAAGCTTCTTAACCAGCATCCCGGACCCGCCGTGCAGGGACCCGGGTACGCGGATCAGGCGTTTGATGTCGGCAGTCACCGGTTCATCAACACTGGCTCCGAACCTGTTAAGGAAATCCTCAACTGATTCCTGCATAAAATATGCGGCAATCTCCTTAAAATTTCTTACGTCAAAGTCCAGCCTTCCTCTCTCCAGAATGTCCTTTAAGCCATTTTCGCTGTTCGTAATATTAATCAGCTTTTTTATTGTGGCATCCCCTACCTTCTCATGCTTGCGGAGTTCGGGAAACATATCTTTCTTGTACTTTTTTTCACACTCAGTCTTCATGTAGTCCGTAAGATAAAGCGCAATCCTCTTACCCCACCCGGAATCGTATCCAACAAGCGTGCACTTCATAGGCACGTTCTTAATCCCTTTAAATGCCTTTGAGCCTGTCCCGAAATCCCCATCCATTGCAACCTCCTTGAAAAAGTGCTTGAAATCAATGTCCCTTCCGCTCACATAATTCACGATTTCCCTTCTCTCTGAACTCCCGAGCTTCAGAACTTTCGGATTCGTAACGTGTAAATGATATCCCCTTCCTCCGGAAAAGACCAGCTCCATTTCCTGTTCTGAAACTCCAAAATCGTCTAACAGAAAATCTATGAGCTTAAGAGTCTCTTTCTTCACAAGCTCAAGCATATCAGCATAATTATTCGGGGCATTTGGCAGGTGGTCTGCATCAAGGTCAAAGATCAGTTCTGCCCCGAGCCAGTTTTTCTCATTCATCTTCTTTGCATCAGGGTATTCGTAGTAAGCCGTAGAATTGTAAACATGCGCAGGAACCATGCCGTAAAGGTAATCAAGAGCCTCTCCCGGAGAACCGAAAGACTTGTGCCGATGCATCATTTTTTCCGGCATATCATCGTAGAAGATGAAAGCCCATTCTCTATTAGGCAGGTGGTCAGGAAGAACTATTTCAGCGGTTTTATAATAGTTCTGAAAACAGGATTTCAAATAACGGGTGGTTCGGTGGTCCATGGTTTTTGGGAATTTGGGTTTTGAATCTTTTAGTTTGATTTTAGGTTTGGGGTTTCCTAAGATAGATTAACTCATATTTTACTTTTGTTTATATGAGTTTTTTTAAAACAGTTTTTTTATCCTCAATTTGTGTCCAGGTCAGAGGCTTCAAAGCCTGCTGGAAAACCACCAGTTCAGGATCGCAGAAATAAACATCATTCCTGGAAGGAAAATCGGGACTTTAACAGGAACAACTGATTATTCGGATTTCCCGGTTCACTTGAATATAGAGCCGATTCGAATATAGAGTCGATTCGAATATAGAGTCGATTCGAATATAGAGTAGGTTCAAAGTAAATATTGTCAGCGGAAAGGACTCATTATAGGTTAAACTGGGATGGGATTTGCTCAGAAAGAAAAAGAGCTCATATACAATGGAAATAAATTGACTAAGAAATCCGGAAATGAATTTCCTGTTAATATATATAATATCTAATTGTTCCTGTCAATGCCCGTGAAAAACCAGAATAACTATCGAAACTGACACCGAAATAAGAACTTTTGGGGGGAAGATCTTATGGGAAGCAAAAGTAACCTTAAAAATCACATTAACGCAGTTCTATGCCATCTGAAAAGGGGAGAAATTGAAGACTCATATGTTGTTGAAGACTCATATGTTGTTGAAGACTCATATGTCGTGGCAAAGTCTGGATACTCAGAAACTCCTGCAACCTTTGCCAGCTCCTCTACTGGTATGGAATTTGTACTGGTCCCTCCCGGGGAATTTGATATGGGTTCACCTTCTGAAGAGAAAGACAGAGCAGATTCCGAATCCCCTGTCCATAAAGTAACAATTAAAATCCCTTTTTACATGGGTAGATCTTCGGTCACGCAAAGACAATGGAAAATGATAATGGGAAATAACCCTTCCCACTTCAAGGGTGAAGACCGACCAGTTGAGATGGTTTCCTGGAATGAGGTCCAGGAATTTGTTAAAAAACTGAATGCAACAGAAAGTACCGATAAGTACCGTTTACCTTCAGAAGCCGAATGGGAATACACCTGTAGGGCCGGTACACAAACAGGGTATTCTTTTGGTAACGATGAGTCAAAGCTTAAAGAGTATGCATGGTACGCTGAGAACTCAGGTCGTAAAACTCACTCAATTGGCCGGAAAAAACCGAATTCCTGGGGTCTTTACGACATGCATGGGAATGTCTGGGAATGGGTTCAGGATAAATGGCACGAAAACTACAAAGATTCTCCTTCAGGTGGATGTGTATGGGAAGCTGGAAATGGCTTCGATCGTGTCTCTCGTGGGGGCAGCTGGTACTGCAATATAGGGTTCTGCCGTTCGGCTGGCCGCTTCAGACGCGACCCTGAGAGTCGTTTCGGAAATCTTGGTTTTCGTCTTTTGAAGGAACTGTAACTTCATCTCTCTTTTTTCCTTGAGGGGGGCTGCACCGAAGATTCGAGACAAGATATGTTTAATACAGAATTTCCGTTTGCTCCGGTTCCAATATATCTTTTCTTCTTCCAATGTCTTTCTCAAAATTCCTGCAACGACTGCCGCCAACAATAAGTCCGCTTGAGCGTAGCGAAACGGACCGCGCACTGCAGAGCCGCAACTCTGCACAGGAAACCTTATACATGAATCCTCTATTATATCCACTTCATGAAACAGGATATGTCAAGTGCCGACGTTGCTGCAGTTGTTGCCGAGCTGTCAGGGGGTTCGAAGTCCATTCTTGATGCGAAGATCGGGAAGATCTACCAGCCTGCAAGTGGGGAAATCCGCATCAACCTTTACGTTTTTCATCAGGGTAGGGATAACCTGTTTATTGAGGCTGGGAAGCGTATCCATTTAAGTAAACACTTCAGGGAAAGCCCCACACTTCCTCAGGCTTTTCCCATGCTCCTCCGAAAGTACCTGGCGGGGGGCAGGATCGTATCCGTGGAGCAGCACGACTTTGACAGGATCGTGAAGATCGGGATTGAGAGGGGAGGGATCAGAAACACCCTCATTGTGGAGCTGTTCGCTCGGGGAAACGTCCTGATTGTGGATTCCGAAAACAAGATTATCCTGCCAATGAACCCCGTGACTATGAAGGACCGCAGGCTGAGGAGTGGGGAGATTTATGAGCTTCCGGAGGCACAGTTGAGCCCTGTGGAGGCTAAGGTTTCGGACCTTATGGATGCGTTTTCGAAATCGACGGCCGATATTGTCCGGACCATTGCTACAAGATTCAACCTTGGGGGAGTCCTGGCAGAAGAAGCCTGTGCGCGTGCAGGAATTGATAAGGCTAAACCTGCAAAAGAAGCCATTGTAGAGGATGCTGAAAGGCTCCACGATGCGCTGCAGGACCTCTTTTCCCCGCTGTTCAGGGGCAGGACTGCAGGTAAAGGCGAGATAAAGGCTGAGCCAGAAACAGGTGCCGAAACTGCAACTGGAATTGAAACTGAAACTGGAGTTGAAACTGAAACCGGAGTTGAAACTGAATCAGAGGTTGAAATCGAATCCGGTAATGAAATAGAAGTTATAACTCAAGCAGAAAGTGAAACTCAGGTTCCGGGGCTCAGACCTCAGCATATAAAGAAGGAAATCAACGGGAAGATCGAAACCTTCGATGTGATGCCTTTTGACCTCACCCGCTATTCTGAATACGAAAAGGAATATTTTGATTCATTTAATACGGCACTTGACGAGTTTTTCGGGAAAAAGTCGCTGGAACAGGTTGCAGAGGTAAAGGAAGCCGAAAAGAAGGAGAAAACCCTTGGCGTTTACGAAAGGCGGCTTCTCCAGCAGGAAGAGAGCCTTGCAAAGTTCGAAAAAGAAATTGAGAAAAATAACCTTCTTGCAGAGATAGTTTACGCCAATTACCAGATTATCGAAGAGCTTTTTTCAGTACTCAACGGCGCAAGGGCAAAGGGCTATTCCTGGGATGAAATCCGTTCCATCCTGAAACAGGCCAAAAAGGCCATGCCTGCTGCACAAATGATTACAAATATTGATCAGAAGACCGGGACTGTAACTGTTGAGCTTGATGGCAAGAGCGTCAACCTTGATATCCGGAAGACCGTGCCCCAGAACGCCCAGGAATATTACGAGAAGGTCAAAAAGTTTACTAAAAAGAGGGAAGGGGCTCTCAAAGCCATTGAGGATACCAGAAAGGCTATGGCGAAAAAGGCTGCGGCAAAGGCTGCAAAGGCCGGGAGGAAGCTGCAGGCGTCCCGGAAAAAGCACTGGTACGACCGTTTCAGGTGGTTTGTATCCTCAGACGGTTTCCTGGTTGTAGGAGGCAGGGATGCCGACACTAACGAGGAAGTTTTCAAAAAATACATGGAAAAAAGAGATATCGTCTTCCATACACAGACCCCCGGTGCTCCTCTGACAGTTATTAAAACCGGAGGAGAGGAGGTTCCGGAATCTACTCTTCAGGAAGTTGCACAGTTTGCAGTTTCTTATTCGAGCCTCTGGAAAGCCGGGCAGTTCAGTGGGGACTGCTACTGGATTAAAGCTGAACAGGTAACAAAGACTCCGGAGTCCGGAGAGTACCTGAAAAAGGGGGCATTTGTTATCCGTGGAGAGCGCAATTACTTCAAAGATGTACCTCTTGGAGTTGCAGTCGGGCTTGAGCTGAAAGGCGAGACAAGGGTCATAGGCGGGCCTGCTTCTGCAGTCCGGAAGCATGGGGACTATATCCTTGAACTTACTCCGGGCAAATTCAATCAGAATGATATCTCGAAAAAAATCTACCGGATTTATGCGGACAAGCTCGGTGACCCTCGCTTTGTAAAGCAGATCGCATCCCCTGACCTGGTAGCTATGATGATCCCTGCCGGGGAGTCAAACCTCAGGACCCAGAAACCAGATAGAAAAGGGCAGGGAATCGAGCCTGAAGGAGAAGAATACGGGACTTCCGAACTAGAGGCCGAATCCGAGGGCTATGAGGAAGAAACTGAAGATGAATTCGGAGCCGAATCCGGAGAAGATATTGAAGTGGAAATTGAAACGGAGTCCGGAGATGGGAGCGAAGAGGGAAGTGAAGAGGAAACTGAAATGCATGGAGTGACAAAGGTATGAGGGTTACGAACCGTTCTCTTAAAGGCAGGGAAGGGGAAATTGCCGTAACAGCCGAAACCCTCGACGATCTCTGGCATCTGAAATACATCATTGAAAAAGGCGATATGGTCTTTGCCCTTACCAAAAGGAAAGCTGATTCTGCAAGCGACAAACTTCGTCCGGAAAAAGTCGAGAAAGTAAAGGTCCGGCTCGGGATCAGGGTTGAGGAAATGGAATTCCATAAATTCGCAAACAGGCTGCGAATACACGGGCCGATAGAGCAGGGGATGGACACCGGCTCCTATCACACTCTTAATGTCGAAATAGGGACAAATATTTCCATTGTCAAGGAGCACTGGAAAAATGACCAGCTCCAGCGCATCCAGGACGCCGAAGAGGCCGGAAAACGCCCTAAAGTTGTTCTTGTAGCAGTCGAAGAGGGCGATGCGGACATTGGTTTTGTGCGCCACTACGGAATTGAGATCTACTCCCATATCCGGCAGTCATCCGGGAAGCGAGAGACCGGGCTCAGGAATGAGTTTTTCAGGGAACTTGTTGAACAGCTCAGGCATGCGGTTCCCGAAGACGCCTCTATAGTGATTGCAGGCCCCGGGTTTACCAAAGAAGATTTCCTGAAATATTTCCATGATGTCGAGCCTGATATGGCTTCAAAGGCGCTGACTGAAGACACTTCAATGATCGGGATGTCCGGCTTTCAGGAAGTGCTCCGCAGAGGAGCTGTGGACCGAATCATGCAGGAGTCCCGTATAGCCCGGGAATCCTCTCTCATGGAAGACCTCATCAGGGAGATCTCAATGGACGGTAAAGCCGCTTATGGTTTTGCGGATGTTAAAAATGCTCTTGGATACGGGGCTGTCGAAACCCTGCTCATTGCTGACGAAACCCTGCGTGAAGGGCGGGAAAAAGGGGAAGATATCGACAAACTCCTTATGGAGGTTGAGCAGGCGCAGGGAAAGGTTGTTGTATTCAGCACGACCTTTGAGCCCGGGGAAAAGCTTCACAAACTGGGAGGAATTGCAGCTCTGCTCCGCTTCAGAGTAAGGGGCTGAGCCGATACTGAATCGGTGGTTGCAACTCTTTAACTCTTCATACCTATTTGCTTAATTTTTTACCCCTCTTCTTAATTTTGCTTTTGCTTTTTTATTTTTTATTATTAATGCCTTATATCCTCGGTTTCCTGACAAACTGAAGCTATTCATTTTCTTTTTTTGTTTTTATTTCCTATTTAGTATTATTTTTCTTTTTTTCAATTCAAATTAGTAAAATTTATTAACTACCCAGCTTTATTTGTTGTTACGTTCTGTATTATTTATAACAATATTTGCTTATAGTTTCTTTTTATGTATGGTTCAATTTATAAATTTCAATGAAAACGAGTGATGATATTCATGAATCGTGGTATCCAAAAAGCTTTGTCTTCACTTTTGATTGCGTTTGTAATCTGTTTGCTGGCCCCTCCTTTAGGCTTTGCAGCCCCGGCTATCTGCGGGCTTTCTCTTGACACCAATGCGACCTCATCTGATGGTTTTTGTTGGGATGCAGCTACTTTTGGAGGCTTTAACTATCCTGTAAACAAACACAAGGATTTTGTGGCTTCTGAGAACTGGTGGGGAGAACGCTTGCAATACATCGAAAAAGATGGCCAGAACGAACTTGGAAAAAACAACCCTGGAAACCATGTTATAGGTGAAGGAGAGCTTGTGTATTCTACAAGGCAGTTCTCCAGTAAATATGAACTTGTTTCCGACCTTGGGCTTGATGCCGGGACAACTCCTGCAGAACTTGGAGGAATGTTTTACTATAAGTTACCCTGGTTTGGAAAACCGTATGTTACCGTTGAAAATGATGCTCGACAGCTTGCAAATATAGTAATCAGCCAGAATAGTGATGATAAAAAAGAGCTGAAAGCCGGTGAGTCCTGGGATCTTGGGAAAGGCTACTCTCTTACTGTGAACCAGGTTGATGTAGAGGGTAATAAGGTCTGGTTTTCCCTATCTAAAAACGGAGAAGAACTCGAGTCCGGGATTGTGGAAGCAGACGGGACTGTAGAAAACCAGACGTTTACCGCAACTGCTGACTTTGGAGACGGAAAAGACCAGCTTTACTTCATCACCTACGTGGACTCCATTTTCGTAAGCTCATCGGATTCCTTCGCTGTCTTTAAGTATACATGGCTCATTGACAAAGATGACACGATACTCATTGAAAACGGAGATGAATTCCAGGGGTTTGAGGTCAAAGAAGCTTCCAAAGACGGGCTCGTTCTTACGAATTCAGAGTCAATCGTCCTTAACCTTGATAAGGACAAAAAGACTTATTTTACCGATTCCTGGTATTTCCAGACTTCAGATGAGGGAAAGGGAAGCACCTCTCCTGCCGGATACATTATTTTTCCTGCCAAAGAACTGAGCAATCCCGGAAATTACACTCTAAGAGGTTTACCTCTTGACACAAATGAGGCATCATCTGATGATTTTTACTGGAACGCGACCACTTTTGTTGGCTTTGTCTATCCCATAAATAAGCACAAAGACTTTGTAGCTTCTGAAAACTGGTGGGGGGAACGCCTGCAGTACGTCGAAACAGATGGTCAGAACGAACTTGGAAAAAACAACCCCGGAAACCATGTTATAGGTGAAGGAGAGCTTGTGTATTCTACAAGGCAGTTTTCCAACAAATATGTACTTGTTTCCGAACTGGGGCTTGATGCCGGTACAACTCCTGCAGAACTTGGTGGAATGTTTTACTATAAGCTTGCCTGGTTCGGAAAACAATATGTTCCTATTGAAAACGATGCCAGACAGCTTGCAAACCTTGTTATCAGCCAGAGCGGTGATACTAAAAAAGAGCTGAAAGCCGGTGAGTCCTGGGATCTTGGGAAAGGCTATTCTCTGACTGTGAACCAGGTTGATGTAGAGGGTAATAAGGTCTGGTTTTCCCTATCTAAAAACGGAGAGGAACTCGAGTCCGGGATTGTGGAAGCAGACGGGACTGTAGAAAATCAGACGTTTACCGCAACTGCTGACTTTGGAGACGGAAAAGATCAGCTCTACTTCATTACCTATGTGGACTCCATTTTTGTGAGTACCGCTGATTCCTTTGCAGTCTTCAGATATACCTGGTTAATCGACAGAGACAACCCTGTGATTATTGAAAATGGGGATGAATTCCAGGGTTTTGAAGTAAAGGAGACCTCGGAAAATGGCATTGTCCTCAAAAATTCAAAGTCAATTACCCTGAACCTTGATAAGGATAAAAAGACTTATTTTACCGACTCATGGTATTTCCAGACCTCTGATAAGGGAAAGGGCAGTACCTCTCCTGCCGGATACATTATTTTCCCTGCAATGGATGTGGTTATTGAAGCCGAAACCGTCTCTGAATCCGCAGATAATCTTACAGAAGAAACCAACGTAACAGATGTGGTTCCGGGTTCAAACGAGTCTGAAAAAATCTCGTCTGATTACAGGGCAGCTCCTTCATCTTCTTCCGAAATAGCATTTGAGGGCTCTGAAGATAAAAATAGCTACCCTGAGGAAGGAGCCGCAGAGGAAGCCCCCGTAAAACTTCCAGGCTTTGGAATTATCTCCGGGATTCTCGGTGTTATGATATGTCTGGCTCTTAGAAGAAAGAGTTAATCTGTTATCTTCGACGAGGAATGTAATAGAGGATTATTTTCTAATAGAGGGTCATCTC
Source organism: Methanosarcina sp. 1.H.T.1A.1 (assembly GCF_000979295.1). Classification (NCBI taxonomy): domain Archaea; kingdom Methanobacteriati; phylum Methanobacteriota; class Methanomicrobia; order Methanosarcinales; family Methanosarcinaceae; genus Methanosarcina; species Methanosarcina sp. 1.H.T.1A.1. The sequence goes on from NZ_JJQY01000150.1 coordinate 21,483, forward strand.
CATAGAGTGAAATCATCTCCATAGAGTGAAATCATTTCTGTAGAGTGAAGTCATCTCCATAGAGTGAAATCATTTCTGTAGAGAGCTGTCTCTCTCAATCTCTTTTTTCCTCTCTTTTTTCAGATAAGGAGAAGGGCAATAAATCCGCTTAAAAATATTCCATCAAAGGTCCCTGCCCCTCCTATGCTTGCAACAGGGGCTCCGAGATTCTTGATTTTTCCCAGATTAAACAGATCAGCTCCTATAAGGGTCCCAAGCACTCCTCCTGTATAAGCAATAATGACACGGCACGTCTCCGCAGGGCAGCCAGGGACATGGATAGCCGAAGTAAGCAGGATTGCAGTAAGGGCAGCTGTCAGGGGCGGGACCAGGGCCGGAGTTGCAATTCCTATTCCCCGAATTGGCTTCGCTACGGAATAAGTTATGGCTGCAACAACTGCTATGCCAATTCCTGCAAGATGGATGGAAGAAGGGAATTGTGTAAGAAGATAGGTGGAAATCAGGATCGGGATAACTGCTCCTCCTACATTGATGGCAAGTACCGTTTCATTTTTAACCATCTGCCGGATAGGAATCCTGTAGGAAACCCCAAAGACCTTTACATAATTCTCCTTGACAACCGGAATCTCAGACCTCAGAGTTGTCAGTGGGATATTGATTCCGCTTCCAAGGAGGGATAGGAACAGGATTAAGAGTGCGTCTTCTGCGGAAAATCCTATTTTCATAAAGGTAGAGACAATAATTCCCAGAAACAGAGACCCAAGCCCAAAGATCAGAATGAGAATCAAAAGGAAAAGGAATTTCAGGCTGAAAGGCATGTAGAAGATCTGCCTGCTCATGGAATTACTCTCTGTTCTCCGGTTTTCTGCATATTAAGAGATATGTATATTCTCTTTATTAATGAGTATCCATTCTTCATTCGAGTTTCCATACCTGCACCGGAGGGCTCTAATAAACAGGCAGTTAATTAACAGGTAGTTAAAAACAGGCAGTTAATTAACAGGTAGTTAATTAACAGGCAGCTAAACATTTTCCCTGCATTCCAGGTCAGATGTATCTGGTAGCAGGCTGTAAGGATTCTATGCAGATGGTTTCTTTTGCATCTTTGTATACTCTGAGGACTCCGCCTGACTCTGATACTGTAACTGAGATTGCTACCGTATCCCTGCTGATGGCGGCTGCTGAGACATGCCGTCCTCCCAGTCCTTTATCAATATCAATATTTTTTCCATCCACGTCAAGGTATCGTCCTGCTGCATGGATAATGCCCGTTTCATCTATCACAAAAACTCCGTCAAGCTGGGCAAATTCCTTTATGGATTCCCAGTTTTTTTTGTCAAGGACGTTTCTGTGGATTTCCTCATGGCCTGCATAAGGGTTAAGGATTATCTGATGAGAGCGTTTCAGGACTTCTTCGGAATCGCCTACAATAAAAGCAGCTCCTATTTTTTTTCCTTCCCTGCCTGTGAGAGCGATATCAAAAGCAATCTTCAGAACTGCATTCATGACTTCAGGCCTGACCCTCTCTTCACATTCTTTCATTGCTTTTATCAGAGGGTTTTCATCGAGGCTATGGACTATAATAGAGCTGGAACCGCGAGTTTCGACAACACCAACAACAATCCCGCCTTTGGGCCCCTCAAGCACGTACTCTATGGCTGCGGCATGCTGCAGGTGGTCAAAGTTACCCGAAGCTTCCCGGTTGAGCTGGTCGCTGAGTTCTTTTACAGGACTTTTTCCTTCTTTGCCGGTTGCTACGAGGTGATCTATTATGCTTTTCGGGCGCATGGAGATATAATAAACCGGAACTCCTCCGGTCTCGATCCCCTCAAAGCTCAGATCTCCTGAGACCATAATTGCGGCAGCATCAAGTTTCTGGGAAATACGGGCTGCCGCCTCTGCAATTATACGTGCTCTGTCCATGTCGTCCACCCCTTTTTATTTTTATGCAACTATATTTGCAGTCCTGCTTCTTTGCTCTGAGGTTAGTTTATATTCTGCTGTTTGATTTTGAAGTTAATTATTATTTCTTCGAGCTAATATCATTTCCATAGGTTCACATTAGTTCTCAGAGTTAACATTACCGGTAATTGAATATGTAACAGGTTTGTTTACCGTGTAGTGTTGTAATATTTGATATATTATAATTGTTCTGTGATTGCTCCTATTTTTTCTCTTTTCTGTTATTTTTCTCCTCAATTCTCGCTGTTCCTTTTTCTCACCTTTTTTAACTGTAGTCAGGATTCCTGGAAACGTCATCCTGAATTCGTTTTTTTCTGAGCGGTAAAGTGACAGAAACATTTTTCTGGTTATTTCTTCTAATTTATATTGGTGAAAACTTTGATCAGGACATTTATAGCAGTGGAACTGGATCCGAGTTTCAGGGAAAAAATCCTCCATATCCAGGAGAGATTTTCCGATTTTGACCTTAAGTTTGTTAACCCTGAAATAGTTCACATAACTCTGAAGTTCATCGGTGATATTGAAGAAACAATGGTCAAACCCCTGGCTGAGGCTCTTGATTCTCTTACTTGTGAGCCTTTCGAAGCACAGATTGAAGGCATCGGGGTTTTCCCAAAGCCTTCTAATCCTAAAGTCCTGTGGCTGGGAGCAACAGGAAACTTCGAGACTCTTCATGATGATGTGGAAACCGCCCTGAAACCTTTTAAGTTCAAAGAAGACGGGAGGGCATTTACTGCTCATGCTACCCTTGCCAGGGTAAAATTCCTGAATAAAGATCAAAAAAATGCTTTTGCAGATGCCCTTAAAGAGTTAAAAGATACAAAAATTGGCAGCATGCAGGTAAATAAAGTGCTTCTGAAGAAAAGCACTCTAACCCCTGAAGGTCCCATTTATGAGGTCCTGCATACTGTATACCTGGACTGACAGGTCTTCTTGCTCTGGACTCTAGAAGTCCTCCATACCCTGATCAGTTCCTTCTGTGTGTCTTAACTACAACGTCTCACACTGATCTGACTTTAGCTATAGCCTTCTGCTTCATATTCTTTGAATCCGCTTGAGTACACAAGCCTGCGGTCTTCGGTTATTATAAGGCATTCAACGCCTTCGAGATTTTCTATCATCTCAAGCCCTTCTTCTTCTCCCATCACGAAGACTGCAGTTGCAAAAGCATCGGCGTCAATAGCGTTTCTGGCAATTACCGTGCTGCTAATAAGGCTTTCAGAAGAATATCCTGTTCTCGGGTCCGAGATGTGTGACACTCTTGCCGACTCGTTAAAGTAACGTTCATAGTTTCCGCTTGTTGCTACTGCAATATCGCGAGCTTCAATTGCAGTAACATATTGTTCGCTTCTGTCAGGGTTCTGAAGGCCTACCATCCAGGAAGTGCCATCTGGCTTCTGACCGATGTATCTCCCGTCTCCTCCCGCGTTGACAAAAGCGTTTTCAATCCCGTTTTCCTTCAAAGACTCGATTGCTTTATCAACTGCGTAGCCCTTTGCAATCCCTCCCAGGGCTACTTTCATCCCGGGGCTCAGACTTGCATTCCCATTTTCGGTGCTTATTTCCGAGTAGTTTACGAGTTTGAGAGTTTCGTTCAGTTCATCTGAAGTTGGGGGTTCCTGTGATCCTTCAGGGAGGAATTTACTCTTCCAGAGGTCAAGTACTGGCTGGATGGTAATATCAAAGGCTCCTCCGCTTTTCTCTGAATAGTACTTTGACTGGTCCAGTACGTAGATAAAAGCAGGGTCAGCATTTTCAACTTCTCCTCTGGTATTCAGGATATTAAGCTGACTATCTTCTTTTGAAGGGCTCATAAGGGCGTCAATTCTGTATATTTCACTAAAGGCGTCCTCTATTGCCTTCGAAGCTTCGCTGTCATTAGAAGCGTATACAGCTACCGTAACTGTAGTGTCCATAGTGCTTCTTGTCTGTTGAAACTCCTTAAGTTCTCTATCCTCTTCAGGTTCAGACTGCACGCAGCCTGATACTAATATGGATATAATCAGTAAAAACGCAAATAGTGTTTTGTATTTTGAATCCATGCTCTATCAATTTTTCCTTCTTGTTTTTTAATTTTAGGTTATTTTATTATTCTATCCAGATGTTTATTTTTCGAGAAAGAAGGGAGAAAGCTCCTATACTTTAGCCTGGAGATGAATCCCTTTAAATATCCCCACATTCTTTTCGCTATCCATTATCATTATCTTCAAACCCTATCATAATGTACTGAAATCCTATGCGATAACCAAGCACAGGATAACAGAATATTTCGTATTAAATAATTTTTCACCTCTGGGACAGAGGGTAGGGCCTGTGGACTTGTGGAGTTTGCTCCGAGGTAGGAAGCATAAATCCCTTGTAAGGATGGGCGGAAACGCCGGCCTGTGGACTTGTGGAGGTTGCTCCGAGGTAGGACGCGGGAAGCCCGTTAAATCTTTAGATTTAGCGGGTAGTTCACTAGATCGAGGTAAAATTGAAATTGAAGGTGAAATTTTATTTTTATTCACATTTTTATTGCTTTTTTATTTCCAACGGTTTTCATTTATTTTTAAACTCTTTCTTCTTATTATATTTGTTGGTTTTTATTTGTTGTCCATTTTTTTGATATGAGCTCTTTTATGTAATTTTCTTTACGTCTTTCTTTATTTCTTTCGTTGTGTTCTATCATTGCTGCATTTATTCCCTGTTCTGTGCGGGACGTTCTATAGTTATTCACTTTGATTTACTGGTTATTCACTTTGATTTGTTGGTTGATTCATGATTAATGGTTATTGAATAATTAATTATTGATTACCCTGACCACTTTTACAGGTTTTATATATTTTTTATGTTATTATATCTCACAGGCTTTTTTCTTTTCTTTGAAGGTTTAATAGGATTCTTTTCACCAGTTGGCTTTTGTAGATTCCCTTCCTGATTTTAATGTATAATCATGTATATTTTCTTTGGAAAACTATATATATTAAAAAAGTGTAATTTTTAAATTCTATTACAGACATTTTATATATTTAATTAATATACGTCGCGTACTATATATTAAGTATATATTTTTATTACTTTATTAATGTCTGTACAATTCCCTCAAACTTATTTCGAAAGAAATAAGTATTACCTCACGCAAACATTTTTCGTTGAAGTGGAATTTAGCTTTGTTTTTCGGAGTAAAATGGCTATCTAAAGCAAGGAAAGGAAAAAGCCGGTGATCAAAAAGCCTTCAGGGGAACCAAATCTGCCAAAAAGAGCTAGGCTAGCCGTTCATGCCAGTTCCTTCTCGCTTCAGTTTTCCGTTAATTATTTCCTTTTGTGTTTCTGGATTATGCCACTGGAGGCCTGGAAGTGACGGCAGTACACCCCTGGCCGTATACGATCCAGCCGTAAATTATCCTTCAATCTCATTCATTACTCAATATAAGCTTCAAGTTGTTGAAATTTGAACTTTGTTTCTTTCCAAGCATGAACATAACAACGTGAACAAAAAAAGAGAATGTGGTCGTTATGAATAGGTTAAATCTGTTGGTGTCGGGAGTCGCTGTGCTGCTTCTCGTGGCTGCTGGTGCCTATTCTTCTCTTGGATATGCAGGGAATGATCAAATTGCATCCCACTACATGACCAAGGGAGAATGGTCCGATACGGTCTGCGGAGGCTGTCACTTCGATGTCTACGAAAATGTCAATCATTCTTATCATGTACAGGTAGATATGGATCGGTGGTCTCCCCTCACAAATTTTGATCTTGAAACATCCGGAGAAGAGGAATGGGTCAAAGAATTCGGGAAGTACCATCCTGGTGGAGGTCCGCTTGCAGAATATGGTGTTGGCGTTGACTGTATGATGTGCCATGAGCAGTATGGTCTCTACGATTTCGAAGCCCGTGCCGAGAAAATCGAAAAGGGAGAATATGATGATGCAAACAGTGCAGCTATGGCAAAATCCAGCCTTGCTGCAAGGACCAATCCTATACAGTTTTTTGTCTACAACGCTAATCTGCTTACCCCCTACCCTCTGCTGATCGTTTTCCACGATAATGTAAACGGGGCTCCTCAGGAGTCTTCTTGTGCCCAGAAGTGCCACATCACCGATGTAGAACAGAGGGCTGTTATGTGGGGCGATGAAGAATCCTATGCAGAGTCAGACGTCCATGCAGCAAAAGGTGTTGAATGTGCAGAATGTCACCACACTGAAGGTTTCATAATAACCTCTGATCACCAGATCGGACGTGGAAACACTTCAGATTCCCCCGACCTTCCGGAGAGCCACTATGATGACACCATGCGCAGCTGTGACGATGCTGAGTGCCATGCAGGTATATCACACGGTCCATTTGCTGACTCTCACATGGAATTCCTTGCCTGTGAAGCATGTCACATCCCTGAGCTTCCTGGAGGAGATCTGCCGGGTGGCAAGCCACTTGAATCTTTCAGCTGGCAGAATGGAGAACGTGAAGATGTTTACCGGGAAGCAGACTTCCAGCCTGTCCTTGCCTGGCACAACGGAACCTTCGGAGATGTCCTTCCAAGCGTGGATACAAGGAATGACACAGGTGTAATGCTTGCCCCGTTCAACAATATTACCGGAACCTGGTGGGACGCAGGTACTAATCCTGAAGTGCTCGCAAACCCGAACACAAGCATCTCCATTGGAGATCCGATCCCGGTACAGTATGTGAAGGCAGCGGATTCCGACGGTGATGGTAAAGTTACAGTGGACGAAATGCAGGCTTACGATGCCAACGGAGACGGAAAGCCCGATTATCCGGATGCGGTCTTGAGGACTTCGGAACTTTATTATCAGGTCGCACATAGCATCGTCAGCAAAGATGTGGGAATTTCTTCTCCTCTGACCTGCAAGGACTGCCATGGAAGCAAAGCCGTGATTGACTGGACATCTATAGGTTATGTAGAGGATCCGGGAGGAGACTCAGCAGCTGCAAAGAGCATCGCTGTTACCTATCCCAGGCCGAAACCTGTAGAGGTTGAAACGGAGCCTGCACTGTAAGGAGGCGGCAAACCTTGAGTGATGTTATTAGACTTGATAAACTGCCTGAAAAGGCGATTATACCCATGAGGCAGCATGACGGAATTGCTTGTGCTCCTCTGGTTAAGAAAGGCGAAGAGGTTCTCGTCGGCCAGAAGCTGGGGGAATGCGAGGGCAGCGACCTCGCTTATGTCCATTCCCCCTTTTGCGGGACTGTGGAATCAATTGGGTTGATGCCAAACCCCAGCGGAAAGAGAATCCTCAGTGTTGTGCTCACACCTTCAGAGTGTACACAATCGGTTGAGTTCGTTCCTGAAAAGAATGCACCTCCTTCAAGGTTAATTCAGATGATCAAGGAAGCGGGAATTGTCGAGTATTACGAAAAGCCCACATACCTTGCCCTGAAGCCTGGAAAGAGAATCGATACTCTGCTCATGAATGCAACCTTCCCCCTGATTACCCATGCTTACCTGAACTCCCTTGACAAGGTTCTCAAAGGGTTCAGCCTTATGCTTGAAGCAAGTGGGATCTCGAGGGGAGTAATTGTTGTCCGGGCAGATGACAAGGAGTCCATAAAAGCCTTCAAAGGCGCCGTAGTTGATGGAAAACCCCTCACTATTGCCCCGATCATCGGGAAGAGGCACGCTGACTACTACCTTGAAGACATTGACGACCGGATCATCGTGGTTGCAGCAGGCAAAACCACCTATACCCCAACGATGATGAACCTGCTCTCAGCTGATGTGATGGGCAGGAAGATCTCCCTCGGACACGAACCCTCAGATGTGCATGTGGTAGTATGCGGAGTAAAATCTTCCAAAGCAGTATACGATGCCATATATGAAGGCAAGCCGTACCTTGAAAACGCAGTAACGGTCACAGGAGCTGTCAACAAGCCCGGGTCCGTAATTGTCAGGTTCGGAACTCCTATAAAGGACGTAATTGATGCCTGCGGAGGTTACAGGGGTGAACCTGGCAAGCTTATTATTAACGGGTCGATGGGCGGAGTAGCCGTGTATACGGATGAGGCTCCAGTGGTCAAGAACACCACGGGAATTGTCATCCAGACAAAGGAAGAAGTCTTGCGGGATGAATCGATTGCCTGTGTCCATTGTGGGCGCTGTGTGGACGTCTGTCCTGTAAACCTGCTTCCGACCAGAATTGCATCCTATTCGAACCTTGGTAAATATGAGGAATGTGAGCAGCTGTACGCTATGAACTGCATTGAGTGCGGGGCATGTGCGGTAGTCTGTCCCTCAAAAAGACATCTTGTGCAATTGATCAAATACTCAAAGCTTCAGATCCACAACCTGAGTGCTGCTGAAGCTATGGAGGAGGCGACTAAATAAATGGCCTTTACGGTATCCCCACCTCCTCATATAAAGGAAGGTGTATCGGTTAAGAAATTAATGTGGAGCAGATTTATTGTTCTTCTCCCGTTATGTTTAGCTTCGATTTACTTATTTGGATTCCCCGCTCTCGGTAATCTTGTTGCCGGAGTGCTGGGTGCAGTTTTTATCGAACTGGCAATCCAAAAGGCATTCAAACAGAAAGTCACAATCGGTGATGGAAATGCAGTCTATCTGGGACTGCTGATCGCACTGATGGTCCCACCCGCAGTCCCCTTCTGGCTACCCTTTATCGGGGCAGTCTTCGGAGTAGGGGTTGTAAAGCATGCTTTTGGGGGGCTTGGCTCTTATATGTTCAACCCCGCACTGGCTACCTGGGTCTTTTTGAAGCTTTCCTGGCCTTTCCTGATGGTACCTCTCTCAGTTCCCCAGCTTGGTTCTCTCTCGGACCTTATCCTTGAGACAGGAGCCGGGTTCCTGGCAGATGCATCCCCCATCGCGATGATCGGTGTGCTGTACCTCATTGCCAGAAGGTACATTGAGTGGAGAATTCCTCTCATGTATTTACTGACAACTGTGGTGCTTGTGGTTGTGCTCGGAGATCCTCTTTCTTACATCTTTACAGGGTCTTTCCTGCTTGGAGTGTTTTTCATTGCAACGGAAACCTCTACCTCTCCGATAACCCGGAATGGAAGACTTATTTACGGGGTTGCTTGTGGGGTCCTTACAGTAGTTTACGGGTACTTCACTGGAAATTATATCGAGGGGACCTTCTATGGACTGCTGCTTGCAAATGCCATTTCCCCGCTGATCGAACGCTCCACCGTTCCAAAGCCTTTTGGAGGTGTTGAAGCGTGAAAAATACCCCGGCAAACATTATCATAAAAATGATTGTACTTTCAGCGCTCGCGGCTGTACTTCTGGCAGTGACCTTTGTCCCTACCCAGGTGCAGTTGGGAGTACTGCAGGCTGAGCAGGAGAAGCAGGCATTAAAAGCGGTTCTGCCTGCAGCTGCAGACTTTGAACCGGTTTATGGGGACGAGGTAGATGCAGAAGGCAATCCTGTTGTTCTGTACTTCCGTGGAGTTGACTCTTCCGGAAATATCGTCGGGTATGCCTTCCGAAATACTCAACCCGGTGCACAGGGCCTTGTTGAGCTTCTTGGTGGAGTAAGCGCGGACTTCAATACCGTAACAGGAATGGAAGTTATGGCCCACGCCGAAACTCCGGGGCTTGGAGCAAAAATTACGGAACCCGGTTTTAAGTCCCAGTTCATAAATCTGCCAGTGGCTGATCTTAGTTTGTCCAAAGACGGTGGAAAAGTTGATGCCATTTCCGGTGCGACTATTTCAACCGTAACGGTGGTGAATGCTCTGCACTTTGGTATCGATGGTGTAAGAGCTCAGGAAGGGTGATTCATATGGGTGATAATAGGAGTGTAGCAAGTGAATATATGCGAGGAATTACCAAGGACAACCCCATATTTGGCCTCGTGTTAGGGCTCTGCCCTACGCTGGCTGTCACCACTTCCGTTGAAAACGGGATTGGTATGGCTGCAGGGACCTTATTTGTTCTTGTCGGTTCAAATATGCTGGTATCATTACTTCGAAAAGAAATTCCTGACACAGTGAGAATTCCAATAGAACTCATTGTCATAGCTACTTTCGTTTCGATAGTGGATATGGTAATGGAAGCGTTTACGCCTGGTATGTACGCATCTTTAGGTGTGTACATTCCCTTGATCGTGGTGAACTGTATTGTTATCGGACGTGCCGAAGCCTATGCCCTGAAGAATGGAGTCTTTTACTCGATAATTGATGCATTCGGTGTAGGCTCAGGGTTCTTGCTTGTGCTAATGCTTCTTGGAGGTATCAGGGAGCTTCTGGGTACAGGCGGGATCAAGCTCTTTGGAGTCCAGTTAATTGACTTTGTCTCCATGCTGGGGTACAACCCCATAGGTGTTATGACTCTGTCGCCGGGAGCTTTCCTGACCATTGGGGTCCTGATGACTATGGTCAATTACCGCAGGATTTTAAAGGCTATGAAAGGTGATTAAAATGGCAGACGCATCTCTATTTGCGATCTTTATGGATGGCGTGTTTCTTAAGAACTTCCTGGTGGTCCAGTTCCTCGGGCTCTGTTCTTTCGTGGGCGTCACAAAGGACGTAAAAAGCGCATCCGGGATGTCAGGGGCAGTTATCTTCGTTATTACGCTGTCCTCTTTCGTCTCATACCTCCTGTACACGTTCATTCTGGTTCCTTTGAGGCTTGAGTACCTGAACACGATTGCATTCATCATAGTGATTGCAGCGCTTGTGCAGCTGGTAGAGTTTATTGTCCGGAAGCATATGCCCCCTCTGTACAGGTCGCTTGGTATTTACCTGCCTCTGATCTCCACGAACTGTGCAGTGCTCGGTGCTGTGCTGCTTAATGTGATGAACGAATACACCTTCATCCAGAGTATTACTTTCGGGATTGCAGCCGGAGTAGGATATACTGTTGCAATGCTCATCATGTCTTCCATACGTGAGAGGAGTAACGTGCTCTATGTCCCAAAAGCAGTTGGAAGAGGAGTCACATACGCTTTCTTCATTGCGTTGATCATGTCAATGTCCTTTGCTAACTACTTCAAGGTGATTCCACTATGACCGCAGACATTATGACTGTGATCATAAACACCGTTTCGGTGCTTGTAGGGCTCTGTATTGCGGTAGGCGCAATGCTGGTATTTGCCTCCAAGGTCTTTAAAGTGGAAACCAACCCCCTGGTCGATGAGGTCGCTTCCCTTCTCCCTGGAGCCAACTGTGGTGGGTGCGGATTTGCCGGATGTGCTTCCTGTGCCGAAGCAATTGTCCTCAGTGGTGCACCTGTAAACAGCTGCCCGGTCGGAGGATATGACGTTGCAAAACAGATTGGCGCAGTCATGGGACAGGAAGTTTCAGAGTCCGAGAAGGCTTTTCCCTTTGTCCGCTGTCAGGGTGGACAGGCTCACTGTACGACCCTTTATGATTATCAGGGAGTGGAAGGCTGCAAAGCTGCCCTCATGCTCTGTGATTCCAGGAAAGGCTGTACCTACGGCTGTATGGGGCTTGGGACCTGTGTCAGAGCCTGCCCGTTTGACGCCATCTCCATGGGAGAAGACGGTTTCCCGGTTGTGAACAAGAACCTATGTACAAGCTGCGGAAACTGTATTGCATCCTGCCCTAACGGTGTGCTCACCTTTGCCAGGAACTCAGAGAAAGTGCATGTGCTCTGCCGTTCCCATGACAAGGGTAAAGACGTTAAGGCAGTCTGTGAGGTCGGCTGTATCGGCTGTAAGAAATGTGAAAAAGAATGCCCAGCAGGCGCTATCAAGGTCACGGAATTCCTGGCTGAAATCGATCAGGAAAAGTGTACAGCATGTGGAGCCTGTGTTACTATCTGCCCGCAGAAGGCAATCGAGCTCCGGTAATCCGGGCTCGTTTATTTTCTGACAGCCTTTAAAGACTAAAGAGGTGAAAAATATGCCGTACAAAACTTTCCTGGGCTTGCCTGAAAATGTCGTGGCAGCTCTCTGTTACCCTGTAGGTTGGCTCTCAGGCCTGTTCTTCCTGCTCCTTGAGCGCAAGAACAAGTTCGTCCGCTTCCACGCCATGCAGTCGGTCCTGCTCTTCCTGCCGTATGTTCTCTTTATCTTCCTTGTGGCATGGATCCCAACGATTGGCTGGGCCATTGCAGACGGTGTTGGAATGCCTGGAATGCTGCTCATCGTGATTCCGATGTACATGGCTTTCAGGGGCTCAAAGTTCAAAATCCCCATCATAGGAAAGATTGCCTACAATTTTGCCTATGGTGAGTAAACAAACAGATTTAACCTGAAAATCCGAATTGTCCCCAAAAAGGGCAATTCGACCTTTTCTTTTAGGATTATTTTCTCATTTTGGATTATTTTCTCATTTTGGATTATTTTCTCATTTTGGATTATTTTCTCATTTTGGATTATTTTTGTATAAAAGTTATGAGATGTCGCTGAGCGACCAGGTAATGAATTTTTGAAAGAGTTATGAAAAATCATTCCAGAGTATGCTGGATAACACCTTTTTTGGCAGCCCTGTAGGACTTCTCTGCAAGTTCCGCACTTCCCTTTACTTCAACAATTTCCATGTCGAAAGTGCGGGCAAAATCCCTGATATTTGTATGGAAATCAGGGTTGTATGAAAGGCCGGTATCGATTTTTACAACTCGTGAGTATCTCGGATCCTTCAGGAAATTGTCGTTGAAATTCCGGGATTTCTTCCTTTCTTCCCCCATCTGTTTCCAGCTCGAAGCCCACATAGGCGTGAAGTAGAGGGCGCCAGTCCCCCTGCAGGCGTACATGGTTTCGTCGTAGGCGGCGTTTCCCCCGAGGGCGGCGCTTATACAGTCTGCCACGACTTCCCCATTTCCGTCTTTCAGGCAGTAAAGGGGGCAATCAAATCCCGAAAAGTCCTCTTCCAGACTCTCAAAGGCTTCTCCGCAACTGCAGTAAAAGAGAAGGATTCCGTCCGAGAACGCTGCCATCTCCCTGATCTTTCCGTAGACTTCAGACTTAAGGAGATCGAGATCGTCATGAAGCCCCAGCCTGAGCGGGTTTACGACCACCGTCACCCTGTGAGCCGCTTTGAGCTCCATCTTCTCGTGAATTTTCCTGAAAAAAGGAAGCTTAAGCAGGGGTTTTGCAATCGTCATGAAGCCAGAGCCGTGCCTGTTTCCCAGGAGAAAAGGAACCCTGTCCAGAGGCGCTGTTCCGGGCAGGCGGTTATCTGACTTGAGTTTCCGGAGCAGCCCGAAACTATCCCTTCCTTCAACCACAATCAACTGCTCCAGTTCCCTATCGCTCGAAAGGACATGGGCAAGTTCATCCTCAAACATCCTGCAGGCGATAATACTCAGTACGGGCATGTGAAAACCTCTTTCCAGCTGTTTTTAATTCCCTCTTCCAATTTTCCGCTTTCAGTTTTCCGTTTTTTCCGCCGGACTTTCCTTTTTAATTTTTTCACTCCACAAGGAGAACTCCCACACACACGGTTTTTCCAGGCTTGCAAAACTCAAGCTCAATACCTGCTTTTTCCAGAACCTTCTGCAGGTTGACTCCCACGGCTTCCGGGGGAAAACGCCTGAACTCAGGTTTTACGCACTTTTCCAGGTTGCAACTCTCGCATTCGTTGCAGGGGCCGGGCCGGAGCAGGTGGGCATAGATAAAACCTTTCCTGAAAGCTTCCTGTTCCAGCTCGAACATCTTACGGAAGGACTCTTTCTGGAGTTCTCCCCAGGCTTGGAGGATATCCTGCACATCTGCAGTATCGTGTTCTTCCACAAGGAGGAGCGCATCTCTGTATTCTGAAAGGATCTTCCTGAATTCTTCAATGGAAAGGATGTGGGGAGGACAGCTAAGCCTCTCTCCATAGTTCCGGCAGCCGTGGGTACATTTCAGGGCTATCCGGTTCTCCACCACAAGATCTCCTGATTCCAGGGGGTAGACTTTAAGTCCCAGGCTTGAAGCCTTTTCAATTAAAATGTGTAAATTCTCGGGCAATTAAATCCCTCTCATCTAAATCCTTTTACTCTCAGTCTCTCTAACTCTTTAATACTCTAATGAATTCCTCTCATCTCTCATTTAAGACAGTCGTTTTGCACAAAAAATACATTCGCAACCGGAAGTCTCTTTCAATAAACTTTCGGTTTCTCTTATATTCAGGGCTTTTTGTTTTAAATCCTGATATCCTTTTATTCTTGCCTTCTTATTTATCCCCGTTCCAGGGTTTTGACTTATGAGGGTTCTCCTGTTTCGAAATGCGGTCGGCATGCCTTATATATCGCAAACATTCGAAAGTTTAAATATTATCTTCTCTAATTAAGGTGTAAACATTAATGGAGGACTCTAAGATTAAAGAAGAGATCTGGATTGAAAAATACAGGCCGGTCAGGCTTAATCAGGTAGCAGGGCAGGACGATATAATCGAGCGCCTGATGTCTTATGTGGCAACTAAAAACCTTCCTCACCTCCTCTTTTCCGGGCCTCCCGGTGTCGGGAAAACAGCTTCTGCAGTTTCAATTGCAAGGGAGATTTTCGGGGAAGAGTTATGGCGAGAAAATTTTACCGAACTCAATGCTTCCGATGAAAGGGGTATTGATATCGTTAGAAACAAGATTAAAAACTTTGCAAAAACCGCCCCTATAGGCGGAGCTCCGTTCAAGATCATTTTCCTTGATGAAGCCGATGCCCTTACCTCGGATGCGCAGTCTGCACTCCGCAGGACCATGGAAAGATTCAGCAGCAACTGCCGTTTTATCCTCTCATGTAATTACTCCTCCAAGATCATCGAGCCTATTCAGTCCAGGTGTGCAGTTTACAGGTTCAGGCGACTTTCCGATGAAGCCATTAAAAAACGTCTTGAATACATTGCTAAAGACCAGGTTTTATCCATTACCGAAGGCGGGTATGAAGCTCTGATTTATGTAGCTCAGGGAGACATGCGAAAAGCTGTCAATTCTCTTCAAGCTGCTGTCTTCATTGATACGGAAAAGCCTATTTCCAGGGAAACTATTTACAGGACTACGGCAACCGCAAACCCTGAAGAGATAAAGGATCTGATCGAGACTGCCCTGCGCGGAAACTTCAGGGCTGCCAGAAAAGAGCTTAACAGGCTGCTCTATGAAGAAGGGCTTTCCGGAGAAGACATCGTGGGACAGATCTACAGGGTGGTTTCTGAAATGGATAACCTTATGGTTCTGGATCTCGGGCTTTCGGAAAGGGACATTGTCGCACTTGTGGATATCATCGGGGAGACCGACTTCAGGCTTACCGAAGGAGCCAGCGAAAAAATCCAGCTGGAAGCCTTACTTGCACATTTTGCTCTTTCAAGAGATGAATGAGGCTTTAGAATTCCTGATAACCAGGTTTGCCGCAAGCTCTAAATCGGGGATACCCTACTATGTGGTTTCCTGAGTTAGCTGGCGGATAAACAGGTTTTGCCGCAAGCTCTACATCCAGATCTCTGAACGGCAGAAAAAGGCTGACTGAAGCGAGCCTTTTTCTCTCAAAAGATTATAGTTATCACTCCTGATCATCATGTCTGTTGAAAATTTATTGGTCGAAATGCTGGGGTCTGTACCCCATTGGCTTGCAGTAATGGTTATAGGGGCTCTTCCGATCTCCGAACTGAGGGGTGCAATTCCTGTTGCCATGGGCATCTATGGAATGGGGCCTCTTGAGGCTTATGTCCTTTCGGTGATTGGAAACCTTATTCCTGTGGTCCCCCTTCTGCTTTTCCTCGAGCCAGTCTCCGGGTACCTGAGGCGTTACCACATCTTCGATGTCTTTTTCACGTGGCTCTTTTCAAGGACCCGACGAAACCACACTGAAAACTTTGAAAAATACGGACTCCTTGCCCTGACCCTCTTCGTTGCCGTGCCTCTGCCAGTTACCGGAGCCTGGACAGGCTGTGCAGCCGCGTTTGTGTTCGGGATCAAGTTCAAGCATTCACTGCCAGCAATCGCGGCAGGGGTAATGATAGCAGGAGCCATTGTAACTGTACTCACGATGACGGGCATGGGCCTGGCTGACCTTATTTTCGGAGTTTGACCCTGACAGGCTCTTCGAAATCTTCATATACCTTAAAAATATCAAATATATCATAGACAGAACAAATATAAATTTCTCTTTATATTTGCAGCCAGTCTCGCTTTTACAGCTTCTTATGCGGTATATTTCCCGTTGTCTGGCAATTATCTGGAATTTTTTGAGGTGATTTTTAATGGCAAAGGCAGATAAGAAAAACAAAAAAATAGTTCAGTCCGAAAAATGTATTGGGTGCGGCATCTGTTATTCCGTTTGCCCTGTGAACGCAAAACTAATGAAAAGCGATGATTTTGATCCTGAGACTGCTGAACTTGCAATCCGGATCATCGACGGGATGGCAATTATCAGTGACGAAGTCTGCATCCGCTGCGGAGCCTGCTCAAAGATTTGCCCTGTGGAATCTCTCACTATAGTTGAGCTTGAATCCGCGACTGCGTAATAAGGATAACAGTAAAAATAGGAAAAATGCTGTTTTTCAGCATTTTGTCTTTTTAGTTATTTTTTATCCCTAAAAGCGGGATTCGAATTATTGAACCGGTATTTCAGAACGCTGGCAATCCGGTTTCTTCCAATACTTTTTGTAGTATTGCCCATTTAAGTTGATGCTAAATGGGTTGGAGCTGTGTGCTTACACCCTCCTAATCTGCGATTGCCTGCCAGGAATATCTCTTTTTATTTACAGCATTTCTGTTGCCAGTTTTATATCTTCAGCCTTTACGGTTTTTCTGCCGGCGTGCTCTGCAAGTTTGATAGCTTCTTTTGAAATCTGAAGCCCATATTCTTCCAGGATTTCCGTAAGGGCCATTCCTGCACTCTCGCTTACTCTGTGGGCACCTGCTGTCCTTATTAAACGCTCAATTGGTGCAAACGGTATAACTTTTGCTGCCATATTATCCTCCAGGTTCTTTTTGTTAATATAAATTCCTTCTAATCTCTGATTTTGTAATCAGATTCTATAAATACCTTTGCTTATATCGGGGTTTTCTTCACTTCTTATTCAGCCTTTAATGCTCTTTTTCCCCTTTATTTACTTTGTAAAGCCCATTTACCTCTTTTTTTCTTTCAAACTATTTTTCTAATCATTCTCTTATACCCGTAAATTCTTGGAAGTCTTTTAAACTCGTTATTCAATGAACTTTTATTCCAATCATTTTATTCGGAATCTCTTTTTCGAAATCTTGATATTAGATTATTCGAATCTAGTCACACATGCTCTTACAGGAACTCCTTGACCTAGATGAAGAGATCTACTTTGTAGAAGAAAGTTATACCACACAGAGAACTCCTGAGCGTACGCTCCAGTATCTTAACGGAGTCCGAAACTTTCCTGGCGCGGAAAGCATTCGGCTTATAAGGGTCAGGGAGGGGGAACACACGTTGGGATTGCTGTTTTTCAATCCTGCAGATGGAAACGTTCCTGTAGATTTCTGGTCAGTATTTACCGGAGCCCTTGCGTCGGCTTCCCTGAAAACCAGATTTGAAGCCCTTGCAGACTCCATCCTTGCCCTACACCCTCCTGAAAAGGATATTGAACTTCCTCCCGAAACCTGGCGGAACGCAATAAATGAATACTACTCCCTTATGCTTGTTAGCCGGAACTTCTGTCCGAGCTGCTCTGTGAGACCTGAGTCCTATAAAAGTGTTTTTTCTGAAAATCGTGTAAAGAGAGTCACCGAAATTTTTGAGCTTCTCCGAAAAAAAGGCTATTACCCCGAAGGCAGGCTCCTTGAGGTTTGCTGTGGAAACGGGATGTCAACGCTCGCACTCTACAGGCTCGGGTTGGACCCTCTGGCAATAGAAATCAATAAGTGTACTGTCTGTCAGGGGCTCGAGCAGCAGGTCCTGAACCCTCAAAGGGCTGTGGTTATGGATGCAACAGCCATTTCAAGATACTTTGAGCCCGGCAGTTTTGATGCCGTAATGGGCTTCATGCTGGGGCTTGTCTATGAATTTAACAAGGAGCTCTGGACCGGCATTATGAGAGAGGCCGTATCGGTTGCATCTGATGGGGCTGTCCTGCTCTTTACCGTAAGCAGCAAACCAGAGATTGAAATTCTCGCCGATACTCTCCTTAAGGCAGGGGTCGAGGGGGAGATCGTGGACAACACGGATTCAGAAGGTACTTATGACCAGTGGCTCTTTGTCGGGCGAAAGTAAAAAAGTGTATTTTCCAGACAATGAGCTTTCTTTTGTATTCTTCTCTTTTTCTTTTGTATTCTTCTCTTTTTCTTTTGTTTTATCCTCTTTTTCTTTCTTTTTTCCACCAGGGTTAGGAGTTCTCCTATTATTGTATTTTAGTTGTTTTTCTGATCCGGGAGCTTCTTTTTGAGATGAGTACTCTCTAATGTTAACGGCAGCGAAAAGTATTTACTTGTTAACAATGGTATTATTAAAAATATTCCTATCGACGCAAGACACGTTGAGTTTTGCGGGCGTATCTTGTAATATTAATTTTCTCCTGCTACATTATGCGGTACCGGAGATTCGGTTCTATTATACCGAATTAACCCCTCTCCAGGCAAATTGCAGGCTACTGCACATGCTACTGCACATGATAGCTACCAGGAGACTTATATGCTTTGACCGATCCGAATCAAAAAACAAGTTCCTATCTATACTCAGGAAATTCCAGATTAATCTCTCTGGAAAAGTCAAGGATGAGTATATTTCAATAAATTCTGTTTTTTGATTCGATTTAAGAGGCTCATCCATGCGTGTAAAAATTACTGAAACCGTCCTCCGGGATGCACACCAGTCCCTCCTGGCAACCAGGATGCGGACAAGGGACATGCTCGAAGTGGTTGAACAACTGGACCAGATTGGGTATTTTTCTCTCGAGATGTGGGGAGGTGCCACCTTCGACACCTGTATTCGCTACCTTAACGAAGATCCCTGGCAGCGCCTCAGGGACCTCAAGAAAAAGATGGTCAACACAGATGCTCAGATGCTGCTCCGCGGCCAGAACCTTGTAGGATACAGGCACTATTCAGATGACGTTGTTGAAAAGTTCGTCACCAAAGCCTATGAAAACGGCATTGACATTTTTCGGGTTTTCGATGCTGTCAATGATATCCGGAATATGGAACTTTCTATCAAAGTGGCAAAAGGCCTGGGAGCCCACGTACAGGGTACGGTCTGCTACACCATAAGCCCTGTACATACAGTAGAAAAGTATGTGGAGCTTGCAAAACAGCTTGAAGAGCTGGAATGTGACTCCCTCTGCATCAAAGATATGGCAGGACTTCTCTCTCCCAATGATGCCACCCGGATAATCAGTGCCATGAAAAAAGAGATCTCTATCCCAATTTCTCTACACTGCCACTGCACTTCGGGAATGGCCCCGATGAGTTATATGGCAGCCTGTAATGTTGGGGTGGATGTTCTGGACACTGCACTCTCTCCTCTGGCATGGGGGACATCCCAGCCGCCTACCGAGACCGTTGTTGCAGCTCTTAAGGGAACTCCGTATGATACAGGTCTTGACCTTGGAGCCTTTGAAGAGGTTGTCAGGTATTTCAAAGACCTGAAGGACAAGTACCGGGGGATTCTTGACCCCATTTCCGAACAAATCGACACCAATGTCCTTATTTATCAAATCCCCGGAGGCATGCTCTCTAACCTGGTTTCCCAGTTAAAAGAGCAGAATGCCCTTGACAAGTATGCGGCTGTGCTTGACGAGATGCCGAAAGTCAGAAAAGAGCTCGGGTATCCGCCTCTTGTTACTCCTACAAGCCAGATTGTAGGCACGCAGGCTGTGCTCAATGTGCTCATGGGAGAACGCTACAAGGTCATTCCTAAAGAGGTAAAGGATTATGTACGCGGGCTCTATGGGCGCTCTCCTGCTCCAATCAGCCCTGAAATTGTCGGAAAGATCATAGGCGACGAAGAGCCGATTCACTGCCGCCCTGCAGACCTCCTCAAGCCTGAATATGAGAAGAGGAAAAAAGAAGCCGAGGAAATGGGCATTGCAAAATCCGAAGAAGATATCCTTACATACATCCTTTACCCGGCAATTGCTCCGAAGTTCCTGAAAGGGGAAATGGAAGAAGAATCCCTGGCAGTTATTGCTCCTGCCCCTGTAGCTCCTCAGGAGTACACAATGCCTACTCACTTCAGGGTCGAGGTAGATGACGAAGTCTACGAGGTTAAGATCGAGCCTCTAGGCGGGGTTTCCATCTCCGAGGCATCCCCTAAAAAGCCAAGCGCTGAATCCATTAAAGGAGGAGTTTCCAGCTCAATGCAGGGTATGGTGCTTTCCATAAAGGTTAAGGTTGAAGATGTCGTGAAGGAAGGAGATACGGTTGCTGTCATCGAAGCTATGAAGATGGAAAACACGGTCCATGCTCCACATTCGGGAACCGTCAAGGAAATTTTTGTTTCCGAAGGAGATACGGTTACTCCTGGTGACATAATACTGTCAATCGAGTGAATTGAGCAAGGTGGAATGTATTATGTTCAAAAAAGTACTTGTTGCAAACCGCGGTGAAATCGCAATCAGGGTCATGCGTGCCTGCAGGGAACTCGGAATTTCCACTGTAGCTGTCTGTTCGGAGGCTGACAAAAATGCCCTCTTTGCCAAGTATGCCGACGAGGCCTATCTGATAGGCCCTGCCCCTGCCAGCCAGAGTTACCTGAACATGGAAGCTATCATCGCAGTTGCAAAAAACACCGGAGCCAATGCAATCCATCCTGGCTACGGTTTTCTTTCTGAAAACCCTGTCTTTGCAAAGCGCTGTGAAGAAGAGGGTATTATCTTCATAGGTCCTCCGAGCCATGTGATTGCAGAAATGGGAAGTAAAATCAGGGCAAGAAATCTGATGATGAAAGCCGGGGTCCCTGTAGTTCCAGGAACAAAAGATGCAGTTGAGGACGTTACCGAAGCCCTTGAGGTGGCTGAGAAGATCGGTTATCCCGTCCTTATCAAAGCGTCTGCAGGCGGCGGTGGAATAGGGATGAAAGTCGTTAATTCCAGGGAAGAGCTTGCAACAGCCCTGAGTTCCACGCGGCAGATGGCAGGTTCGGCTTTCGGGGATTCTTCGGTATTTATTGAAAAATACGTAGAAGAGCCCCGGCACATAGAGATCCAGATCCTTGCCGACTCTTTTGGTAATACGGTTTATCTTTCGGACAGGGAATGTTCCATCCAGAGAAGGCACCAGAAGCTGATTGAAGAGGCTCCTTCTCCTATCATGACTCCCGAACTAAGGGAGCAGATGGGTGGGGCTGCCGTGAGGGTGGCAAAAGCAATAGGTTATGTAAACGCAGGAACCGTCGAGTTCCTTTACTCTAAAGGGAACTTTTATTTCCTTGAAGTCAATACCCGCCTGCAGGTGGAACATGGAATCACCGAAATGGTCACAGGGGTCGATATTGTAAGGGAACAGCTCAGGATTGCCTGGGGTGAAAAGCTCGAGCTTGAGCAGGAAGATATCGTTATTGACGGCCATGCTATCGAATGCAGGATCAACGCTGAAGACCCCTTAAACGACTTTGCCCCTTCGCCAGGAAAGATCCGTAGATACCGTTCTGCCGGAGGCCCTGGAGTAAGGGTGGATAGCGGTGTACATACTGGGTATACAATTTCCCCTTATTACGATTCCATGATTTCCAAGCTCTGCGTCTGGTCAAGAAAAAGAGAGGATGCCATTGCCAGGATGGAAAGGGCTCTTTACGAATACGTGGTCGTGGGAGTCAAAACCAACATTCCCTTCCATAAAGCTGTCATGAGGAATCCGGCATTTCGCAGAGGCGATATGACAACCGGTTTTATCGAAGAGCAGAATATCCTTGAAGCTGTGGAAGAGGTCGTTAAGGCCGATAGTGAAAAAGGGGCTACTCTGGCTTCGGCTCTGGAGGCAAAGGACAAGAAGGTCGCAGCGATCACGGCTGCTGTTCATGCATATGTTAATATGGCCCAGAAAACACAGCGGTGACCAGTTTACTCTCCGGAAAACTTTACTGAGAAATTCCGGTCTGTTTGATATGATGCATATGTTTGGACTAAGACAATATATACGGTGGAACGTATACATTTGTATGGGGTGCGCGGATGGGAGATAAACGATCTCGAATTATTAAGGCACTTAAGGATGCACAGAAAACCCCTGTTTCTGGGGAAGAACTGGGGCTCAAGCTTGGAATTTCCAGGACTATGGTATGGAAATACATCAAATCCCTTCAGGCGGACGGATATGAAATAGAATCATCCCCCAAGAGGGGTTATGTCCTGAAATCAGTGCCTCAACTCCTGTACCCTGATGAGATCCAGATGGGACTCAAAACAACTCTTCTGGGACAGAAGATTCATTACTTCGAGGAAGTTAGCTCCACTAACAGTGTCGCTAAAGAAATTGCAGCTTCCGAAGAAGAAGGAGCCCTTGTTATCGCTGAGATACAGAAGGGAGGCAGGGGCCGCATGGGCAGGGAATGGGTCTCACCCCACGGTGGGATCTGGATGTCTGTGATCCTGAAGCCCGGGATTCCTCTCAGGCACGCCTCAAGGCTGACTCTTGTTGCCGGGCTTGCAGTTGCAAATGTAATCCGCAATATGGGACTTGATGCCCGCATCAAGTGGCCAAACGATGTCCGTATCAATGGGAAGAAAGTCTGCGGGATCCTTACCGAAGCAAAGGCTGAAGTGGATAGAGTAGACTATGTCGTTCTCGGGATAGGAATCAATGTAAATATGGATTTAAAGGATATTCCCGAGTCTTTCCGTGCAGGTTCGACCACTCTAAAAGTCGAGCTTGGAAGACATCTTAGAAGAGTTTCGTTCCTGCAGGATTTCCTCTTTGAGCTTGAGCAACAGTATATAAGCTTCAAGACCCAGCCTTTTTCCCAGATACTCAATGATTGGCTTGCACTCTCGGATACGATTGGTAGAGATGTAAAGGTCACCACACCTTCCAGGATTATAGAAGGCAAAGCTGTTGGAGTAACTCCTGACGGAGCACTTATAATCAGAAAGGCAGATGATACTCAGGAAGAAATTATTGCAGGTAGATGCATTTATGCGCGCCCCAAATAAACACGGAAGAAAAAGCAGGGAAGGAGCAAATCTCCTGCCTGCACTTTTTTTCTCCCTTCTGGCCTTTTTTTTCTTTTCAATTCTCTTCTGTGCAGTACTTCCTGTTCCGGCTGGTGCAGATGAGGGGAAGCTTCCTATTATTTTAATTGACGGGGACGAGATTTATGTGCGGTCAGGAGACTACTACACATTCTTACAGGATTATCAGATTTACGTAAAAGGTGCTGATACTGAGGGCAGCAAGGTATGGATCGAACTTAGCAGGGAAGGAGTTTTCCTTGAAGACGCTATTGTAAGTGAGGGCAGCACTTTTGTATATTCTAATAACTCTACAGAGATTTTGAACCTCACAGTGGACACCATCTATGCCGGGGCAAATGGAGTACTGGTAAGGTTCTCTCCAGTGTATCAACACCTCAACCCCAGGCTTCCCATGCCCCAGAAACCCGAAACTCCTCCTGCCGGTAACTTTGATAACAACTCTTCTATCCCTCCTTTGTTTGAAAACCAGGCAGAAGGTTTTGATCTGCCCCTTTTTCTTCTGGGTATTGGAGCCGTTTTTTTGGTAACTGGCTTTTTTGCGGGAATATATAAGAAGAAATGATTTAAGAAAAAGTGGTTTGTTGAGTGAGTTTTAAACATGTTTTAAAAATAAGAGTCTGACTTAAAAATAAGAGTCCGACTTAAAAATAAGAATCTGACTTAATAATAAGAGTCTGACTTAATAATAAGAGTCTGACTTAAAAGTCAAAACTATATCCTTAAAGCAGAAAATGATCTCAAAAGTGGGAACTGAAGTTTTAAACTAGAGTTCCCGATGAAAAGATACGTCTAATAAAGACTTATTACAACCGGTTTTCCACCGCTGATTTTATTTTTTGCTCTTGTTTCTGCCTTCTCAGTCTTTTGTAGAGAACTTTACATCTCCTTTCTCTATGAGGAGTTTAAGGTCTTCGAGGCTGAGGCGAGCATTTTTCTGCAGTTTTTCGCGGGCATCGCTGTGCTTCTGGCTGACTTTATGCTCATCTTTGGTGAGTTGAATGTCTTTTAGCCTGTCAAGGTCTGACGAGAGTTCCTTTCGGCTGCCGGCGATGCTGTTCTTGAGGGGATCTATTTTTTCTTTAATGGAATTTATGTTTGCAATTTTATCCGTAAGCTGGGCATGGTACATATTTGCTTCTTTTCGGATTTCGTCTGCTGCCTTAAAGTTTTCGAGCATTTCCAGGTGGCATGCCTGAGATTCGTCCGAAAGTTCCTGAATTTTTTCGTGGAACTCGTCCCCTTCTTTATGAATTCCTTTGGATTCTCTATAACTTTCCTGGATTTGGGCATGAAGCTCATTTGCTTTATTTGCAGCTTCAAGGCGTTTACTCAGATCGCTTAATTTCTGGAGTATCTTGATTTCCACTTCAAGGGGGAGTTCTTTATTAAATAGAGCGTCCAGTTCAGCTTCATAAGCCCTTGATAGAGATTCTACGCTTCCATGAGAGAGTTTGTTGCACTCATCACGCTGTTCCTTGAGTTCCGCAATTCCTGAAAAAAGCTCCTGGGTTTTGGAATTTACGTCGCTCCTTTTTTCCTTGTACTCTCCAATTTGCTTATTAATCTCGTCCCGTCGGTCTCTAAGTGACTGTGCTTTTGCAACCCTTTCCTTAACCTGCTTGTTCAGAGAGTCTCTCTTTTCTTTCAATTCGTCGATATCGGTCCTGTTTATTTTCAGTTCCTTAAATATCGAAGCCAATTGCCTTTCACTTTTCTCTATCCTGCTCCTGAGCTCGTTCACCTTGCTCTTAAGCTCCCGTTCGTTTAGGTTTGAAAGGTCGGCCGTTGCAGTTTCTGCTGTTGAAACGTCGTTGTTCATGTCTTACCACCCACGTGTTTTCCGAAAACTGTTATACTTTTTGTTTTTCCCAGTAACTCAGGGCTTCTTCGTGACTTTTTATTTTGCTGCTGAGCCATTTGTGCTGGGGTTTATTTTTGGAAATTTCACTGTTCTTGTTTCCATCATCCTCTTCAAGTTGTTTTTCAGACTCTGTTATCTCTTTTAGTTCCAGGTTTGAGGTTCTGGCGTCCTCCATTCTGGCTCTGGTTTGCAGGAGAATGCTTTCTCCGACTCCCTCTTCCCGGACGAGTTCTTGCAGGTGTTCCATAAAAGAGTCTTTAAATTTCTGTTCCTCTTCGGGTTCGATCTGTCCTTTGAGTTTTTTAATATCTTCCTTTATTTTATCAGCAGTTACGGTATCCAGCTTCGGAAATAGCTCTTTCTCGAGCAATCCCTCTGCCTGATGGTAATATTGCTGGCGTTTTTCCGTCAGTACCTCTTTTCGCTCCGCCATACGGGTTCTGGAAATTTTGGCAGTTTTTGCATCTTCTTCAAACTGGGTCAGCCTGCTGTCCAGTTCTTTAAACTCCTTTCTATATTCTTCCAGAAACCTGTTGTGTTTTTCCACAACCCCGGAAATCAGTTCCCCTTCGGTCAGCATTCTGATCCCGGCTTCTTCAGTATTTCCGCTCACAGTATCACAATTTTGAAATTTTATTTTTATAGGTTTTATTTTTATCCGGCTCTGGTAGGGCCAGCCCGGAAAATTAAACCGGGAATTGCCGTATACCACTTTTTAGCCGTTACACAAACAGCGTGAGATATAAGAGTTTTTTTCAAACTCTGAATACCTGAGCATGTGGTACGCCGTCGATCATGATTACGGAGTCAGGATCGATAATCTCGCACTTTATGGCACATTTGATTGTTTTTTCCCCGAAGAGATTTGCAGTCATAGCTTCTTCCAGAGCTTTCTGAAGCTCTTCCTCAGAAACAGACTCTTCTCCATAGAAAGCCTTGCTGATCTCTACTACGGCGTTGCCATGTTTCAGGGTTTTTCCGAGCAATTCTTCATCACAGGCTGCAACAAGCCTTTGCCCTTCACTTTTATAGATCTTTAGATACATATTTTCCCTTTTTTAGTAATACTTCGCCCTTTTAGTATTTACAGCTTAACCATTTCTCCCTTTTAGTATTTACAGCTTAACCATCATTATTTTGTTTGCTGGTAGGCTGCTCCTGCCTGTGGGACGTGTGGTACGCAGCAACTTTTTTAAGGGTTGAAATACCCACCGTTTTTTGACTTAATTAATGAGCCTGATATGGGCCTGGTCCGGAGAAAGAATGTCTCCTCTCTGTTTCATTTTCTTTATATATTCCTCTGCCCGCCCTCTTTCTATCCCGTGCTCGTTTTCAGCTTCTACGTAAACTTCTTCGAGAGGGGCTTTGGCACCGGTATGTCTCTCACTGACTTTTTTAATTATGTCTTTGAGGAGTTTTATTTTATTTCTCTGGCTCATGCTTGTGCCTGAAGCAAGTACATCTGCATCAAGAGCCCCCGTTTCAGGGTCAACCCCCACGTTTTTAAGGCAATTCATGGTGATTTTTATAGTCCGTTCTGCATCTCCCAGAGTGACTACATTGCTCAGGCGTACTCTTGCACTGGCTTCAGAGAGGCGAACCAGCGCCTCAAGCTGCCTTGCTGTCACAGGTACAGGCGTATTCTTGCCTTCTCCACTCTTCCTGATGTTCGTATAGAAGTTGATAAGATGTTGTCGTGCATCTACTTCCATTACAGGGTACACATTTTTTCGCGCATATGCAACGTACTTCCGCATAATTTCTGCTTCTATCACAGGCTCGATTACTTCCAGTTCTGCATCCACAAAAGCTTCTGTGATCTTAGAGCCGGGAAGCTTCTGCCGCTGTTCGGAGAGTTCTCCTGCATAATGCGACTGAAGGATATGGTTTGCAATCCTGCTGTCCAGGGCATGGTTTGGGGTGTCGAGCAAAACAAAGATGAGGTCAAAGCGGGAAAGCAATGCTGGGGGCATATTTATTTGTTCAGC
The DNA here is from genome assembly GCF_000979295.1 of Methanosarcina sp. 1.H.T.1A.1. Classification (NCBI taxonomy): domain Archaea; kingdom Methanobacteriati; phylum Methanobacteriota; class Methanomicrobia; order Methanosarcinales; family Methanosarcinaceae; genus Methanosarcina; species Methanosarcina sp. 1.H.T.1A.1. The sequence continues at coordinate 48,286 of NZ_JJQY01000150.1, forward strand.
GAGACCCTCATAACGGTCAAAACGCCCGTATTTTGGGTTTGCAGCCCCGAGGAGAGCGCAGCGGGACTTAAGAGTAGCAATAATTCCGGCTTTAGCAATACTTATAGTCTGCTGTTCCATTGCCTCGTGCAGGGCGCTCTTATCCTCTGTCTTCATTTTGTCCATTTCGTCAACCGCAGCAACCCCCATGTCAGCCATAACAAGGGCACCACCTTCGATTGTCCACCTGCCGTCATTCATGTCATCTTTAACGGCAGCAGCAGTCAAACCGCTTGCAGATGCACTTCTCCCTGATGCAAAAACGCCTCTTGGCGAGAGTTTAACCACATAACGCAGCAGCTGGCTTTTTGCAATTCCGGGGTCACCTACAAGCATCATATGGATATCGCCTCTGATCCTCGAGCCGTCAGGAAGGTTTTTCACAACTCCTGAAAAAAGCTGGAGGGCAAGGGCTTCTTTGATATCTTCATATCCGTAGATAGAAGGTGCAATGGAAGCTATGATTTTGTCATAAATTGCCGGGTCACGGGAAAGTTCAAGGATCTGTTCCTCGTCTTCGGCAGTTATTTCAAGTTCGTCATAATCTTTGTCCAGGTGCTCGATAGAATTTGCTTCCAGCACCAGGTCATAGAAGGTGGATTTTCCATCTTTGAGGGTGCGTTGCCTTGATTTCAGGACTCCATTAATGATGACGCGGTCTCCGGGGGTAACATTACCGGTGAGGTCGTCTTCGGCATCCACTTCCAGGCTCTGCGGTTGCGAACCTCCTTTCAGGTTTTCCGGAGATTCCTGGATCTGGAGTTTCTGGGCATCGATAAAAGTAGAATCTTCAATTGCAACCTTAAAAGGCCCTTTCTTTCCGCAGGTCTCATCTTCACAACCTGCAAAGGGCTCCTCGAACTTGAAACTGTTCTGTTCTACAATGGTGAGGTGCCCGCATCTCAGACATTGGAAGGCGGCTTTAGTAATCCTTGGCCTTACCTCTGTGGCTTTCCTTATCATGCCTTCGATTGCAACAAAGCGTGTGAGGTGTTTACTTCTCAGTTCCCTGATAGGAATCCTGTTCGGGATTTTTATAACCCTTACATGAGCCTGCTCAAGACTCTTTTCTACAGGAAGGTCAATTTCTTTCAGGGCAGCTTCAGCTGCACATACAAGTTCTCCGGGGTGCTCAAGAAACTCTTTCGAAAGCTCCCTGTCAAACTTCTCGATATCTGTAAAATCCACTCCAAGACTTCGCTGGTCCGGATATTCGTTTGCAAGCTGAAGGATCTCATTCCAGTAGTAGTCTTTAAAGAATCTTTTTAGTTTCTCGTCCCACTTGCTTTCTGTCTCGGTCATGGCGTTCTCAAAAATACTTGGCTTTTATGTAAAATTTTTCCTTTCTTATCCGGTTTCTACTTAAAAACGATCCTAAAAAAAGTTAAAAAACGTACAATAGATTCTGATGTAAAACAGGTTTATTATCATATGAACTTTTCTATACTTTCCGAATCTTCTGCTTTCTGCAGGTCTTCAACCTCTGCTGCAAATCCCATCATTCTCTCTGTTTTCCTTATTATGCCCCTCAGAGTCTGGACCTCTCTCGGGGTCAGCCCGGCTCTTCCGAATATCCTCCTCAGCATCAGGGAAGTTTTGTCTTTTTTGTGAGCCGGATAGTCTATTTCCTCAAGCAGTTCATCCATATGCCCGTACATAAGCTGCAGGTCAAAGCCTTCAGCAAGCGGATTGCTTCCTCCCTCCAGTTCCGAAAGCTCGTAAAGCACAATTGCAATAGCATGAGAAAGATTCATAATTGGATATATCTCTGAGGTCGGAACTGTAATGAGCATATCAAAGCCTTTGAGTTCGTCGTTTCTGAAGCCGCTATCTTCACGCCCGAAAAGGACTGCAATAGTGCCGCTGTATTCTTTTATTTTTTCTTTGAATTCCCTGACAGTATAAAGGGGAAGGCGGATATGTTCTCCTCCTTTCAGGCTTGAGACTCCTGTGGTCCCTACGAGCAGGTCTGCACCTCTTACGGCTTCTTCAAGGGTTGAGGTAATTCTTGCACCTTCGAGCACATCCCTTGCGTGAGAAGCCATTGCTCTTGCCTGCCCCTCAAGTTCACAGGGGTTTACCAGAACCAGGTCAGAATATCCAAAGTTTTTCATTGCTCTAGCAACCGATCCCACATTTCCCTGATACATGGGTTCCACAAGCACTACGCGAATTTCAAGTGACAAATTTCTCAATCCTGACTGTGTTTTTTAAAATTAGTTTTCGAGGGTAATTGCATCTGCCATACAGACAGTCACACACATTCTGCACCCCAGACAGTAAGAAGGGTCCTTCAGAACACAAACCTTTTTACCATCTTTTTCTTCTATGGAATAAATCCTCGGGCCTTTAGGGCAGGCGGCCTTACATGCCCCGCAGCCTGTACATTTCTCTTCATCAATATAGATTTTCATATTGACTGTGTTCCAATTATTATTATTATTATTATTA
>NZ_JJQY01000040.1:0-49719 GCF_000979295.1 Methanosarcina sp. 1.H.T.1A.1
AGATGTGTATAAGAGACAGGTCTACAGCTGCCCTCCTGAATGAATACGATTTTTCTGTGATCAAAACCGGGGTCTGGTCAGGGAACCCCGAAACCGTAATCATGCTCGAACTTATCTCAGGCACCCTCCCCAACGTCAAGAAAAGAATCGGGCCTCCGGTCTGGGTCAGAGAACACGCCGATAAGTTCAAAGCCAAGTACGAAGGGGCTGAAAATGTTTTCGGAGGCTATATCGAAGGAGGAAAGTACGTCTTTGAAATCCAGCGCAAATACCCGACTGCGAAAGGGCTCCTTGAAGAACAGCTTGTAAACTGCTCCCTTGGAAAACATGTACACAGCAGCGTGAGTGAGGGCTTTGAGGTCCTTGAAGATGCAGCGATCTGCAGGCTAAAAGACCCGGATTTCAGGGTATTTTTGAGGAAATGGGTGTAAAAAGAATTTTTATTCATCAGATTCTAAGGAAAATGCTTAAAAAGAAATTAATAAAAAAGAGGTAATAAAGAGAATTTAATAAAGAGGGACGAACCCCTCCACCCTTTTCTGATAAAAGAGGTACTGCTGGGCATACCCGCAATAGGGGCCGAAATATTCCCGTCCCCAGTCTCCCATTCTGCTCATGTTCGTGCAATTTTCAAAGAAATTGTCATCGATGTGGTAGTGCTGAATGGTCTGCCTGATATGGGTATCTACGGGAAAGGCTTCCATTTTCTCAAAGGCGAAAAGAAGGACGCAGTCAGCAACCTTTTCCCCTATGCCGCGAATCCTCATGAGGCGTTCCCGCGCATACCTGTACTCCAGACGGTAGAGGACGTTAAGGTCAAGTTCGCCTGAAGCCACTTCTCTGGCTGCCTCTTTTATGCGCTCAGCCCTGAAGCCGAGCTTGCATTTGTCAAGCAGGGACAGATCTGCATTTGCAAGAGCCTCGGAGTCCGGAAAACTGAAATATCCTTCTTCGAGCTCCTGTCCGAAAAACTGGCTCAGAAGGCAGATCCTTTTCTGAATTGTGGGGATGCTTGAAGCTGTTGCGAGCATGTAAGAAATCAGGCATTCCCAGGGGTCCTGTCTGATAAGATGCAGACCTCTATATTTGCTGATCGCCCTGTTTATCAAAAGGTCTTTGTTTATGCTTTCATAGATCGAAGGCAGGTTGTCATCCAGCCGGAAATAATGAGATAAAAATTCTGGAGGAAGTTTGGAATTGACAAGCAGTTCCCCGCTGTCTTCCTCCTGAGAAAGCCGGATAACCTGGTCTCCGACAACTCCTGTCCACCAGTCCCCATCCTGTTTCCAGCGGAAAACCTGTCCGCAATCGAGAGTATAGTTCAGGTTAAAGATTTCGGGCTTAAGCCTGTACATCCAGTTCAAGCCCCCTTAGAAAAGTTCCTGCAGTTAGCGTGTCCCCGAGCCCCACAGTAGTTAGAGGAGATTTGCAGAGCAGTGTGGGAAGTATGCAGATCAGGTAGCCTTCCATTAGAGCAAAAGCGCCCTGCCCACAGGTTTCTCCGCCGAATGCTTCAAGGAAAGGCTGCACCTGCTGCCTTCCAAACAGGCTCTCCTGAAGTTTTGAAGCTTCCTTTTCTACAAATTCCCGCCCTTCGAGCTTGCCTGAAGCCGCATATGCTCCAGCACACCTGAGCCCGAAGCCTATGGCTTCAAGATTTTTTTCGGCTGCTTTTAACAGGGCAGGGCTTTCTTTATCTTCCCATTTTCCTGAAATCCAGGGCTCTTCAGAACTCCCGGACTCCCCGGAAATTCCGGAACCACCAGAGTTTCCGGAATCCGGCTTAAAGGCGGCCAGGACAAACTCCCTTGTGTGAATGAAAAGTTTGCCGAGCCCATGTCGGGAAGCAAGTTTACAGGCTGCCATTCCTACAGCTTCGGCTTCCATACGCAAAATCCCTTCAGCCGGAATTCCGTGCAGGTTGTGAAGCATTGCAAGCTCGTCCTCGTTCATTCCGATGCTGTCAGAGGTCCCGGCAAACTTTAGAAAGACAGCATTTGCAATTTCCCTGCTTGCAAAATGCCCGAATTCTACGTGGACCCTGAGCTTATCGTTCTTTGCCTTCCAGGCCTTGAGCCGGGAAAAAGAATTCTCAAGGATCCCTTTGTAGGTGCTGCCGTCAGGATAGGTCTCAAGCAGAAGGTGAAAACCTGAGATCAGTGCGCCGTCCATCTCTCCGGCATGCTTCAGGGCATAGCTCTCAAAAGCAGAACTGGTAAAGAGCCTGAAATTTAAGTGGTCGCAGGTTGCTATGAAACGGTTTTCCCTCGGAGCCCTGACCTCAGTGCCGTAAAGGGAAAAGGTTTCGCCTTCGGAGAAATCAAAAACAAAATGTATGGGGTCCTGGTTGCTGAAAGAAGAAGGAGAAAAAGAAGAAGAGATGTGATTTCCAGGCCCGTCATCCGGTTTTTCCTCTGTTTGCAGGTGGGCATCCGGGAAATATACTGCTTTTTCGGAGAATAGAGAAAGCTGGGTCTTTGAAGGAACTGCAACATTCGGGACTACTCTCGAAGCCCCGAGTTCGGAAAGGGCATTTGCCATTATCCCGGCGTTTCCGCCCATCCTTACAAGGGATTTATCAAAATAACGGTTCTTCAGAAACTCAAATACAGCCTGCTCAAAAACAAGCCATTCGGCTCCGCACCCGTTTTTCATACAATAGGCGAGCCCTGCCGCAAAATCGGATTCCGAAAGGATTTTTCCGGGAGGATTTTCTATTTTTTCAAGGATTTCGGTCCTTTCAAAAGCACTCAGCAGCTCCGAGATTTCGGCTCCGCTTATCCGGTATACGGAATCTATGTTTACATTATAACCGCAAAGTATGTTCATCTAACCGGTTCCTGTAGATTCAAATGGAAAAGCAGCCTCTTTTTCAGGCACTCAGATTGGGAATTTTTCGATCCATTACAAGACGAGGCAGATAGAAAATCTGCCTCATGAGGCTTATTTTAGAGAATTTATTTGTAGAGAATTTTGTTTAGAGAATTTATTTTTAGGGAATTTATTTTTAGAGAATTTTGTTTAGAGAACTTTCAGAGAATTTATTTTCCTGCCTGTTTTTGTTTCATCTTCGCAAGCATGGCAGCAAAAGCGCCTGCTGAAATCGTATCTCCTATCCCTACCGTAGCTTTAGGCCTGTCTACTACCTTGGAAGGGATAAGAATAGCATCATGGTCCGGCCCGTAGATATATCCGTACTCAAACTCATCCGAACTGCAGAGCTTTCTTCCTGTGCAGTAAAGCTTGAAGTTTTCGAGATCTTCTAACCCTTTAACTGAGACAGGCACTTCCAGCCCGGCTTCGGCTTCCGTAAGGTTCTCGATATTTCCATTGAGGGCCTGGGCAGCTGCCAGAACCGAGGAAAAGAGCAGGGCATCCCTCTGTTCTTTCAGGGTTAGAGGGTGGCCTTTTGCAAGGATGCAGATGTAAAAGCCAAGAGAGTGCACATGGACTCTCTCAAGGTCCAGGTCCTTCATGAGCTGGACAGCCCCCTGGTAGAGGGACATAATCCCGTTTTCTCCTTTCTTGATCACGGAATACGATAGTTCCTCATATCCCAGCACGTTCAGGGCATTTGCCACCTCCACAGTGTCAAGGCCCAGGGAATGGACATGCCTGGCAACAATTTCCGTAAGGATGGCTTTTCTTATCAGCCGGTTCTGGATGGATGTAAGTTCCACATGAATGCGGAGTTCGGGGTTCAGGGACTTCAGCTTTTCAATAACCTTTACGGAATGTTCGACGTAATCTTTATAGGTGGACCCATCCTCGTATTCTTCCTTAATCATCTGATAACCGGAAAGCATTGCCCCGTCAACCGGGAGGAGGGATTCAAGGTGTTCGTAAATCTGTTTATCCATATCCAGGCGGAGCCATTTGGGGCGGGAGGAGATGATCAGGCGGTTATCCCTCGGTACCTTGAAAGTGCTCCCGGCGCAGGCCACATTCAGGTCTTTGGAATATTCAAATATCCAGTTAACCTTTGAGCCGGTCCCGGGCTTGAAGGCCTCTCCCGGAGGCTTCAGGAAGACTTTTCCATTTTCCACCATAGGGTGCAGGAGATTGCCCGTAGCTGCAAAGTATTCTGCCTGCTCCTCAGAAAGCCAGGGAACATAAGCTACCACCTTTTTCAGCTCTAACCGGGCAAGGAGATTTGAAATAATCCCTGCCTGGCCGCCCATGCGGGCATAGTCAAACCCCAGGTGCTCCTTCAGCCATTCATGAGTATCTGCGGTATATGCAGGCACTTCTGCGGCTTTCCCTTCCCGCATGGAAATGAGCAGGCGGGCAACAAAGTCCAGAGGTTCTGCAATCTCTCTAGGGTATACCGCAACCCTGTCCTGAATTTCAGCCTCATCAAAAAGCCCGACAAGCTTTGACAGGTCTTCTTCAGTCAGGTGTCTGATAGCATCGATATTGCTGTTATAAGCTACAAACATCCCGTCCAGATAAGGAAGTGCTTCTTTTGCATCGTAAAACGCTTCTTTGTGACGCTGTTCCCATTCTTCTATGTCCACTTACGTAAACCCCCTGGGAATAAAACAAAGTATCCGGAATTAAGAAGTTTAATTGACCTTGAATAAAGGAAAATAAAGGGAAATAAATCAAAATAAAGGAAAATAAAGGAAAATAAAGGAAAGTAAACCAGGGTTTTTGAGTACCCGGGGTTATCCCGCTTATATTTTCCCTATTTCCCATTTTAAGTTTATTTTATTAACTTTGTGCAGATTGGAGACCTGAGGTCAGGTCAGAAAGATCTGAATTCAACATCATGTAGTATATTCTGCATTAATCCTTACATAATCGTAAGTCAGATCGCAGCCCCAGGCAGTTGCCGACTCCTCTCCCATTCCAAAGTCAAGGGTAATGATAATTTCCTCATTTGCCATTATCTTTTTCAGGAGCGCAAGATCTGAAGCCCTGGAAATTTCTCCGGACTTCACAAGTTCGACTTCTTCTCCCCCTCCTGAGAAAGATAGGGTAAGCCTTTCCTGCTCAAGTTCGGCACCCGAGTATCCGGCAGCAGCCACAACCCTGCCCCAGTTGGGGTCCTTTCCGAAGATTGCGGACTTGACCAGAGGTGAGCGTACAATAGATTTTGCAGCAAGCCTAGCGTCTTCATAAGTTTTTGCGCCTATGACCCTGGCTTCGATAAGTTTCGTGGCTCCTTCCCCATCCTTTGCCATCTTTTTTGCAAGGTCCGTGAACACGTAAATCAGCCCATCCTCAAACTCGTCGAGGCACTCCATACAGGGCTTGACTCCGGACTTGCAGGTGGAGGTGAAAAGAGCCATATCATTTGTGCTTGTATCGCCGTCGACAACAACCATGTTGAAGGTTTTATCCACAGCTTTCCTGAGAGCCGCATCAAGGACATCTGCAGGCACTTTTGCATCGGTGTATGCAAAGCAGAGCATGGTCCCCATATTGGGCTCGATCATGCCCGAACCTTTTGCAATTGCCCCTATCCTGACCCCGCAGTCGAGTTCCACAGCCGCCTCTTTTAAGGTTTTATCAGTGGTCATAATCGCCTTTGCAGCTGCCCGGCTGCATTCAGGGGAACTGCCAAGCCCCTCAAGGACTTCAGGGAGATGTTCCCTGATCCATGAAACGTCAAGCTTTCTGCCAATCACCCCAGTAGAGGCAACGGCAACAGTATCGGGATCGAGGTCAAGCTTTTCAGCGAGCGTAGAAGCCATTTCTATAGCGTCCAGGAACCCGTCATCGCCTGTAAAAGCATTGGCATTCCCGCTATTTGCAATTATAGCCGAAAGCCTCTGCTCGGTTTCGATCAGTTTTTTGCTCAGAATAACCGGAGCTGCAACCACCTTATTTTTAGTAAAAACACCTGCTGCGGGACCTTCCGCAAGGATGACCGCAATTCCCATTTTTCCGGGTTTTATCCCGTTTGCAGTTACGCCCCTTACTGCACATATTCCACCCTCGATTTGCTTCATGAAAACACTCCTCATTCAAAGCTTTGCAAGGCCTTCAATAATATCTCCGCGCGTGACAATTCCAACCACATGGTCATTTTCCATGACCGGAAGCCTGTTGATCCTGTGCCTGACCATAAGTTCGGAGGCTTCTTCAACCGAGGCTTCGGAAGAGATTGTGTGCACGTCCTTTGTCATCATCTCTTCAACCTTTGTAGAACCAACATCAGAAAGCATTTTTTTAGTTTCTTCCCAGCTAAGGAGTTCCCTTATTGGGACCTCTATAACTTCAAAAGGGCTTGGAAGCCAGAGGTTTCCTTTTTCTGGAATTACGAGTAGCTCAAGCAGGTCAGCCTCACTTACTATCCCTACAAGCTGTCCATCTTCAAGGACAGGAGCTCCACTGATATTGTTTTCCTTCAGGACTTTTGCAGCTTCCCGGACTGTATTGTCAGGCTTGCAGAAGACAACGTCAGAATTCATGACATCTTTTACTTTCATCGGACTACCCCAAAGATAAATTCCATTCTTTATTTTAATCCGTCACCAGTTATATGTTCTCGCCTGTTCTACCTTTACGGCGCTGCCGCAGGCAGCCAGAGCCCGCGAGTCTCAGCCAGTCCGAACATAAGGTTCATGTTCTGGATAGCCTGCCCTGATGCGCCTTTGACAAGATTATCGATTGCCGAGAGCACTACAACCCTGTTATTTTCTTTATCTGCCTCAAAACCTATGTCACAGAAGTTAGATCCCCTGACCGCAGTAAGGGAAGGGACTCCTCCCGGAAGCCGGACAAAGGGTTTGCCCCTGTAAAACTCCTCATAAATCCCCTGCACATCTTCAGTAGAAAGAGGCTCTTTCGTAAAGAGATGAGCAGTTGTAAAGATCCCCCTGACGGATGGGATCACATGGGGAGTGAAGCTGATGTTCCGAAGCTTTCCGTCCAGTCTTGTCAATTCCTGGAAAATCTCAGCCCTGTGCCTGTGGGCTGTAAGCTTATACGGAATAATGTTTTCAGCGAGGTTCGGATAATGAGAGGTTGCCGTAGGCGAAATCCCGGCCCCTGAAATCCCTGTTTTGGAATCAAAGACTGCAATATCGATTAACCCTGCTGCCGCAAGAGGGGCTGCTGCAAGGGTTGCTCCGGTAGGAAAACAGCCCGGATTTGCCACAAGCTCTTCCTTTGCAGCTTCAGGGTGAAGTTCTACCAGTCCGTAAACTGTTTTCCTGGGGTCTTTGTGCTCCATTCCATAAATTTTTTCAAATACCGGGATATCAAGCCTGTAGTCTGCACTGAGATCGATCACCTTTGTGCTGCCGTCGAGCAGTTCAGGTACATAATTCATAGCAGTCCCGTGAGGCACCGCCACAAACACAACATCACAGCGCTCCCTGATTTCTTCGGGATCCGGATTTTCATACTTTAAGTCCAGAAAACCTTCGAGATGCCTGTGGGTGCTTGTTACGGGTTTTCCTGCAAGACTTCGCGAAGTTGCCAGCTCAAGCCTGACATCGGGGTGGTTTACCAGTAAGCGGAGGAGTTCTCCTCCTGTATATCCGGAAGCTCCTATAATTCCTGCCTTAATCATAAGTACTCACTGCCAGTGTAATGTCAATACAAGATAATTAAGCTTGTTATCGAAAAAACCAGAGAGATGGCTCTAAGGGCTGTTGACCGGGGAAAAGAATACGCTCATAAAGGTAATTCCGGCTTTAGAACCATCTGCCTTTTGACCTCAAGTTCACGCTTTGCAATAAGGGCACCGCTTTCGTAATCAACCACTTTTACAGAAACCATATCTCCCGGCTCCAGTTTCATTGCAGGCAGCTCCTCACTCTTATTCAGATCAAGAGTTCTGATTTCACCGACTCCAAGGGTGCCCAGTGCAGAGTCATTGAGCGGGTATGAAGTCCCATTAATATCCATAATAACAGATAGTGAAGAACTGTCGAAAAAGAGCTGATCTCCCCCATCATGTTTGAACTCAAGTGAACTATCATCATCAGAAAAATAAACAGTAAGTTTTGCTGCTGGTGACCCTTTGTGGAAGGAATCCGCATATCCCGAAAAAATAACTGCTGAAACGAGGCCTGCTAGAATGAAAACAATTGCAATTGAGAGTGCCGTCCCGATAACAGGAGCGGTTCCTTTTTCATCTGAGAACGCGACTACGGAAAAATTTTTGGTCATCATATTACCCCCTGAATAGAAAAATCGTACAAATAATATTAAGACAGTGTAGTTTAAATTTCTAGATATATAAGTTTATTCCAGACAGTTCCGGACAGGTTCATATCAGCTTCAATCAAGAGCAAAGATATGTAAAAACTGTAGTAAAAGGCAAACTATTTTACCTTTATCAACCTTATTTCCTGCAAGAAAATTCTTATAAGTGCTGACTTCCGGAGTGACAGGAGGAAAGAAACTTGAGCAAAAAAAAGATAATATACCTTGCAGGCCCACTCTTTACGCATGCCGAACTTGAATACAACCTGAAATTGAAGGATATGCTGCTCAATAATGGCTTTTCCGTTTTTTTGCCCCAGGAAGACGCAGAAGATGCGGCACAGGAGCGCGAAAGACAGAACCAGGAATGTATCTTCAGGAAATGCGTGGAAGGCGTGGATACCTCAGACCTTGTTGTTGCAATCCTTGACGGGGTGGACGTGGACTCCGGGACAGCCTGGGAGATAGGCTATGCCTATGCAAAAGGAAAACCTGTTATAGGACTCAGGACTGATTTCAGGGAGCTTTCGGACGGAATCGTGAACCTGATGGTGGAAATGGCCATCGTCTCCCTGGCAAAAGATGAAGAAGAATTGCTGAAAGTAACGGAAAAATTCCGATAATTTATTTCTTTTTTATTGTATGTTTATAACCGGGTGCACATCTGATTTGTCTCATTTATCTTATTTGTCTCATTTATCTTATTTGTCTCATTTTTCTCCCAATTTGTCTTCCCGGTTTACCATTAAAGGTCAGTCCCTTTGCCGTTTTCTAAAATCATTTCGCAAAAAAAGAGAGGGATAAAGCCTGTGAACTGAGTCTTAAAAATAACCTTTAGGTTTGTAGATAACTCACAAATAGTCGTTTTTATTTTATATATATTATCCCTCAAATGAGATAATTATTAAAAAAGATTCAACGTCCGTAGCCATAAAATATAATGATTATTAATTTGAAAAATGTATATATGGCAGGCCCGACATATTATGTATAGGAGGTTAAGAAAATGACCTTTCCAAAAGGATACACTTTCACAAAAGTGAAGACATCACACGGGCCCGAGATGTACGTGACCCGGTTTGGGAAACTGGTAAAGGTTGTACCCTGCAGCCAGCAGGTGAAAATATCCGAAAGATATGCAAGTAACTTGATCAGGCAGATCGAGTCAGATTAAAAGATAAGAATTAAAGATAAGAAATTATCCGAAAATAAATTATCCGACTTTTTCTTTTTGACTCGGACCATTTTCTTCAAAGCCCTTTTTCGGCCGAACCACTTTCGGTTCATTCTTTTCTGCATAACTGACACATAATGTACCGATCCTTTTTTCAACACCGTCCTGTAACCTGAATTCTCCAGTCTGGCACTTATTAAACTGAATAAACTGAATAAACTGAACTTTCCACGTGGAGTCTGTTAACCGGATACTTTTCCAGCAGGAGCCTCTTAACCGGAGATGAGGATGTAGCCTGAGAAATTAACACATCCCCCAATAGATTCCACCATCCAAGATATAAGGATATAATTTTAATTTTAGATCAATAAAATAACCCTAATAAAAGAGAGGAATCGGATAAATTGATCAGAACTTACAGGGAAACAGACCTTGAAGAGATGGTAAGGATCTGGTACGACGCGTCGGTCATTGCCCATCCCTTTATGCCAGCTTCTTTCTGGGCTTCGCATAAATCCGCAATGAAGGAAAAGTACCTGCCTCTTGCCGAAAATTATGTTTTTGAACAGGAAGGAAAGATTACAGGCTTTATTTCGCTTGCCGGAGAGAGGGTATGTGCCCTCTTCGTAGCTCCCGAAGCGCAGGGGAGAGGAACAGGGAAAGCTCTTCTCAAGCACGCAAAAGCCCTGAAAGGTAGGCTTTCCCTTAAGGTATACAGGGATAACAAAAAAGCTATCCTCTTTTATGAAAAGAGCGGGCTTAGAGCAGCCGGGGAAGAGGTTGATGAGCATACGGGCTGCTACCAGATTTTGATGGAGTGGGAATAAAATTCCAATCCGGGGCTTCAAGACTTTGATGCATGAAGGCTTTGATGCATGTTCAGTTATAAGTGTGCTTACTGAACACAATGGAGTGTTACGAAAGTAAAGAAGGAAGAAAAAAGAAAGAGAAGAAGGAAGGAAGAGAAGAAGGAAGAAAAAGAAAGAGAAAGAGAAAGAGAAGAAGGAAGGAAGGCAAGGAGTAAAGGAGAGAAAAGCGATGGACCATGAAACTGGAGATAGATCCATTAAAGGGGGAGAAGATTCACTTTTCCGGCATCTTGCACCCGATACGCCGGAAGTAAAGAAGATAAAAAGCCTGCAGGGTATAGAGTATGAATACGCCGAGCATATAGGAATAACAGAATATTCAATTGCCAGGCATTTTTGCGAGGCTGACAGGAAAATAAAGGATAGGGATGCAGTATCGGCATTAAAGAATATCAGAAAAAACGACAACAAAGATGTTTCTTTTTTTAAACAGGACCTTGAAAAAGAAATTGTCAAAAACCTGATAGAACTCCTTAAAGAAAAACCAGTTACCCACCATGAATTGAAACTGGTAATAGACTATGTTTTAGAGATTATCGATAACAGATCATGGATGGAAGATGAACAGGCATACATAAAGTGGGTAGCTTACGTCATGAACCTCTTCACAGAAGAAGAGAATGAAGAGTATGAGAAGAGCATAAAACAGCTTGCTGCTAAACTGGGTTTGTCCGGTAAACACGCGGAACTCATTCTCATGAAAGGGGACGAGGAAGATTATTTCGAATTTGTAGAGGAATATGGAGAAGAAAATGAAGTAGAGGAAAGGGATGAAAGAGAAGAGCTGACCGAAGAAGAGATGATGGCAGAAGTGGAAAGCAGGTTCCTTTCAATGGAAGACCCCGAAAAATTCGATTTCCTGCTGGAAAACGGCCCGGAGTTTTACGAACTTGCAGGACTTTACATCTCCGAACTATCAGAAAAAGGTGAATTTGGGAGGATTCAGGAACTTTACAGCAAACTCACTGAGAAATACGACGACTTCATTTACCTGTACGTTTTCATGGGAGCAACCTACCTTGAAATGGACCCTACCCTTGCAAAATCCTATTTTGAACAGGCACTAAGAGCCCTCGATAAACTCAATGACCTTTCGGACTCCACAAAAGAAAGATTAAGAGCAAACTTCCTCGCCCTGATCGAGAAAATAAACTGATTACAAACAGGTCCGGGAGTAAACAGGTGAAAAACCGGACATGCAGAAACTCGCTACTGAAAATATCCTCAAGCAGGCTGAACTGATTTGCAGGGATGCGGGTGTTTCGGCAGCATAAATTCATATTTAACTTTTTTGCATAAACTCATTTCTTTAGTGCAGACTTCGTTTTTAATTCCTCCCTCTTTACGGGGTGAATTTATTTCCTGAATTCCAGGGTTCTGCGCCGCACGAGAAAGCTCTTTCTGCCTGTAAATTCTACGATTTTCCTGAAAAAGTTCCTGTTTTAAGGAGACTAAAGGCAAAGAAGTAAAAAGCTTTGCATATAAATCCCTTATTCTTTACCGATTTCGTTTTTTCTCATCGCTAACTAAATTGCCATCTTCGAGAGTAATTACTCTGTCAACATACTCGGTATGCCACGGTTCATGTGTTACCATTACAATTGTCTGGCCATATTTTTCATTCAATTCTTTGAAAACATCCAGTACTTGTTTTGAGTTGTTAGTGTCCAGGTTTGCACACGGCTCGTCAGCAAACAATATGTCAGGCTTTTTTGCTATGGCTCTTGCGATTGCCACTCTTTGCTTTTCTCCACCGGATAATTCATCAGGAATCCTGTTATGTTTTCCTTTCAGGCCAACCTTATCCAGTGCTTCAAGAGCAGTTTCATAAGATTCCTTTTTTGATTTTCCTTCCATCATGGAAAGGATATAAACATTTTCTGCAGCACTCATTTCATTAATGAGTGCATAGTCCTGAAAGACATAACCGACCTGTGTTAGCCTATAATAACTTCTTTCTGCTTCAGGCAAGCTGGAAACCTGTAATCCCCGAATGGTATATTCTCCATCTGTTGCATCGTCCAGTAACGCCAGTATCCTTAGCAGAGTCGTCTTTCCGCTTCCGGACGCACCCATTATCGCTACAAATTCCCCTTTCTTTATTTCGAACGAAACGCCCTTTAGAGCCTTGACAGCAGTTTCCCCAGTCCCATAATACCTTTTCAGGTCTTTTACTATGATCATTTTTATCGTCCCCATATTGCTTTGAGTATGCTCTCCCTTGATACACTCCAGGCAGGGAGTGTCCCGGCTATCACTGATAGTATAAGCATGGTAACTATGCTTTCAATAAGCAGCATAGGATCGATCTGGGGTCTTATTTCCATGGTTTCGTAGAATGTTACTGGATTTGCCTGGAAGTAAAGCATAAGTGAAAAATATAAAGCCAATCCTGCGAGTATTCCTAAAGAAACATAGAACATGCTAAGGAACGCATAGGATAATACTATTGATCTTGGAGTAACGCCTACTGCTTTTAAAATCCCAATCTCTTTTTTTCTATTAAGTACGTTGATATAGATAATGATAAGAACTAGTGCTGCACCCACGATCAAACTCACAAACTTTGACATGACATCTATAGCACCCATGCTTTGCATTGCTTGCTTTATGAGAGTTTCTGACTTATCAGCCCATGTGAAAACTTGCTCATTCACCCCAGCTTCTCTGATTTTATCCTGTACCTGTTCTTCACTTCCTTGCTTGTCAATCCTTACAACTACACTGGTAGCCTTACTTCCTTCTAAACCATAAACTTCTTCTATTTCTTTATAGTGAACTAAAGCATTAAGATCAACAAGTTCAAATGTGCCTTCCATGATGCCTTTGACTTTATAGGTCCTCTTTACGCCATTGCTGTATGTTACGTCAACAAGCGATCCTGGTCTTACTTCACCCAGGTTATCATATATTTCTGATCCAAAACCTGTACCTGCGATCATAGCACCAATGATAATCTCGTCCCGGGAAAGCTCTCCTAAGAAATCTCCTTCACTGATAATATATGGGTATCGTGAAACTTCATACTCTTCTGTGGGAAGCAACCCTGTTACAGTCACTCCTACAACTTTCTGTTTATGCTCAATAGATGCTCCAGCGTCCAGTCGTTTTGTTGCAGCTCTCACACCTTCGACCGCTCTGACTTTCTGCAAGACGCTATCAGCATTGTTAATATAGGTGTTGTCGCCTGTTGGCTCAATGACAATATCCCCGTAAGGGTAGTCTTGCATAAATCCAGTAAATAGAACAGTCATTCCTCCTATCATTGATGGAAGGAATACCAGGTTCATAAAAATGAGTGAGAGAACAAAAACTATGAACATTAGTGTTTTTTTGTTTCCTCTTTTTACACTGCAGTATGCAATGAGGCTTCCCACTCTGATATCGTTGATCATGCTGGAGACCTCTCATTATTTTTCATCGTTAGCAGAGTCACCGCTGCCTTCCATTAACTGCTTAATTATCTCATCTTTTGACTTTTTTGTTCTATAATTAGTGTAAATTAGTCCTCCAATAACTGCCAGGATCAGCAATACAATTGCAGCGGTTCCTGCTCCACCACTACTTTCCAGGACTATAAGATTAATTTTCGTTTCAATTTGTTCTTCACCAAAATCATCGCTATAAGTAATAGTTACAGGGATTTCGTATTCTCCTGCTTGATCAACTATAAAAGTAATTACTGCAGGCCCGTCTTCATTTGGGTCAAGAGTTCCTATAAAGGATTCTTTTAATCCTTTGAATGGATGGTCAGCATAGACTCTGATTGAATTTATTGATCTGTCACCAGAGTTTTCGATTCTCATAGTCAATTCTACAGTATCACCCATGTAAGGAAGAACAGGATCGACCTTTACAGATGCAAGATTCAAACTTCCTTTTTTGTCAAGCACAGTTATTCCAATCGTATATTCATCTTGTTGCTTGCCAAAATCATCTTCATACTCTATAATGACAGGGATTTTAAACTCTCCTGACCTGTTTGCCTTAAACTTGAATAATGCAGTTTGACTGCCATTTAAGCCAAGAGTTCCAATTGTAGAAGTTTTAATTCCTTTAAACTCATGATCCAAATTAACTACCACAGATTTTGCTATTGCTTCCCCATAGTTTTCTATACCCAATCTCAAGTCAACTGTATCTCCCTCATAGATATATTCGGGACTGGTTTCAACAGAAGATACTCTTGGTTCAGCATCTTCGCCTATAACCCTTATTTCAACTTCGTAATATTTTTCAGTATCAACTGGCTTGTTTGCATATGTTAATTTCATTTTGATAAGATGAGGGCCAGGTTTAGCATCAGGGGTTGTTCTCATGTGATATATCAGGTACCTTTCACTTGTACTATAAGTTAATTTTGAAACATTAGTAACTAAATTTTCTGTAACTATTATATCTGAGGGGATACTGATTATCTCAAAAGTAATATCCTCAGGAGTTTTAGTACCGCAGCTCTCAAGATTAATTCCCAGGGTGAATTCTTCATCGAGACCTATTGAACTGGGACTTATTTCCTGTAATTCTGCGTTTACGCATGCATAACTAGAAATTTCTGCATCAACAATAGGAATTCCTGTTAAGCTAACGGCAAAAACTAATAAAAGCAAATATGTTAGCTTAGTATTCTGATTCATTTTTTACTCACCTCGTTTTGAATTTTTTCTGTAAATTCAACAAGATTTTTAAAAATTAAATCTAATGCAACCATTTGCTGATAATAATCTTCGATTATTTTGAGCAGTTCTTCGGAGTCCTCTGCGTTACTATTTTTACATGTTTCAATTATTGCTGGAAGCTCTTTAATCGCAGGACTGACCATGAGTTCATTCTTGGATTTTACTGCCTTAATTGTCAGTGTCAGCATATCTCTTTGAACTGAGAAGTACAACTTTTTAGAACCAGCTTTCTTTGTTTTTTCCACTAATTTTATTCCACTGAGCATTTTCATTGCTGCACTAACTGCTGAAAAACTATACCCAGTCATCGTAGAAAGATCTTCTAAAGTTAGCAGATCCGGTTCAGAGTAAAGTATTGCTAATAATTTAGAGCAAAGTTCATCGAGTCCCTGGGATTTTATCCCTTGATACACAAGATTCTCAAATTCTTTTTTTGCGGAATTCATTTCAACGCCCGATTTACAGAATTTCCAGTAATTACTAGATATTACAGAAATTGTAAATATATGCTTCGATTATGAAGACTTTGACCAAAAAGTGCTTTTGACCAGAAAGTCAATTTTATCTTTCCCGATATCGTTTTCCTGAAGATTCACACGCTTATCTGAAAATTAGATATTTTCCCAAAAATTGGGCAATTTACCCAAAAAATACCCCATGCCCAGCAAATAGCGGTTTTTAGCCGATTTTATAGGCAAAGCCCGAGATGACATAAAGTATAAATATAATGAGTACTAACTACAGGATAGTAACTGAGTAATAATACCCACCCTACAGTAACTTCAACATATTAACTGTAGGACAAGACCATCAGTTACCCTCTCAAAGACCTGTAAACAGAGACCTGAGAACAGACAAAAGGTGAACCTGTATCACCTTTAAAAACGGATTTATTCCCTTCGCGAGAAAGAGGATGAGAACCTGAAACTCTCATCTATCCTGAGAGACATGGACAGAGCGAACAAAACAAAAACTCCACTCTCAAATTTCCACCCCTGGCAGGGTTTCCACGTCTTTCAGGCAGCTTCCTGCGAAGAAAGGATAGGAACTGTTCAACACCTCCAGAACCACTTACAGATCAAGCTGAAGGTCATCAGCCAACTGAAATAAGATATTAAATAAGAAATACACAAAACAGGGAAATCTGAAAAGAGACCAGCAGAACTGGGATCTGAAGATAACCTGGAGTCAAGTAAGGAGGAATTTGTACATGAAACTGCCAGTAAAGAGACCATCCCGTGACGTGTACAGCTGGGACCCGTTTGATGAGATAAGAAGAATGCAGGAACATATGGAACAGATGTTAAGAACTTTTCCTGCACTGGAAAATAGGTACGTAAGCGAGACCTTATCCCCACTGACCGATGTGGCAGAAGAAGAGAACAGGGTAATTGTTACAACAGACCTGCCGGGCACTGACAGAGAAAATGTCGAGCTGAGCCTGAGGGACAATTTCCTTGTAATCAGTGCAGCGAAAGGAAAAGAAGAGGAAACCGAAAAAGAAGGCTACCTCAGAAAAGAGCGGTCTTTCATGCGCTACTACCGTGAAATTCCTCTTCCGGAAGGCGTAACCGAAGAAGGGGCAACTGCTCAGCTCAAAAACGGCGTCTTAACAGTTACCCTGCCAAAAACAAAACCCGTGACCGGAAGAAGAATTCAGATTGAATAAACCTCAGATTGAATAAACCGGTAAAACGGATTCTGTTCAGAGCTGCCATATCCTGAAGTTAGCCTGAAAAACTAAAAAAGGTAACCTCCATCTTTCAAAACTGTCTCTTAGAAAGAACCTGCAGACGGACTGATGCATACAACTCGATTCATATAAGCCTGCAGGTTCCATAAAAACGAAAAATTAAGAATCATCCATAAGTTAAGAATCAGCCTTTTTTAAAACTGTGTCAAACTGTGTCAAACTGTTTCTAAAACTTTATTCAAACATTTATTTAAATAACCCCGGATTTTTATCCGGGGTGTCCTTCTTTTACAGGTTCTTTTGCAGGCTCTTCTACTTTTTTGATTACCAAAAAGCCAGCCAGGAGCATAAGCAGGGCGCAGGCGTAAAAGGGTGTTACAAAAGTCACATATCCTGCAAGGAAGCCTCCGAAGATAGGGCCGAAAGCCATTCCTGCTGCCTGGGCAGTTGTTATGATGCTGAGCCTTGAGCTTAAAGAAGAGCCGTCCGAGAGATCGGCTGCAAGCGCCATTGCAGGCGTGTCTATTGAAGCTACAAGCAGCCCCTGAAAAGCCCGGAAAAAGATGAGCTGGTTTATGCTTGTGATATAGCCCATCCCGACAACCAGCGGGACACTCAGGAAAAGGCCGCCAACTATCAGTTTTTTCCTGCCAATCCTATCCGAGAGGCTGCCGAGGGGAGCCTGGAAAAGCAGCCTTGCGAAAATGTAGGCTGAAACCGCAACTCCCAGGGAAAGCTCGGATGCTTCGAGCCTGATCTCGTATTCAGGGATAAGGGCAACTACCATCATTATCCCAACCATCATCATTAGCATGGCGCCTGCAAGGGAATAAACTGAAGCATAGCTTTTTTTGCCGCTTTTGTTTTCGGAAACCGGTTCAGGAGAGCCTCTGGTTTCTTTTACGAAAAAGGTCACAAGAACCAGGCTTACCAATCCAAGCAGGGCACAGGAGTAAAATCCGGCATCAAAACCCCAGTATCTGGCTATTGCTCCCCCAACAACAGGCCCGAACCCGAAGCCGACCCCTCTGATGGTTGTATAGACTCCTACGGCTTTTCCCCTGGTCTCAGAGGTCGAGATATGCGTAACCATTGCGATAACCGCAGGTATGGTCGCCCCTACGGTAATCCCCTGTAGCAGCCGGATAAAGAGCAATTGCTCATAGCTTGTTACCTGCGAGTAAAAGAAAGAAAAGAAGGTATACCCTATCAGCCCGAAGAGGATGAAAGGCCTCCTGCAGTTAAGCCTGTCCGAGAGCCTGCCCATAAGGGGCTGCGTAAGGGCGCTGAAAAGCCCGAAAACCGTCATTACAAGCCCTGCCCTGGCAACAAGGGGAAGCCCGGAAAAAAAGGATACCCCAAGGTCAGAGATATATAAAGGAATCAGAGCAACCAGCATCCCGGACCCCAGGTCTTCGCAGAACCTGGACAGAGAGAGAACATAGAGCTCAGGATTAATATTACCGGAACATTCCGGAAACGAATTTTTCTGCAGGTTACAGGTATTCATGTTTGCTCAACTTAACTTAAAAGTAAGTTATATCCAAAAAATAAAAAAGATCTTACAATATAAAACGATGTTGAAATCGTTTTACTCGGACGTGATAAAGAAAATATGAAAATGAGTGGTAAATAACGGTGGACACCCAGCCTCTTCTGGGTCTCAAAAATGAAGAGGCTCTCAGAAGCCTCAAAACTTCTCCTCTATGACTTCGCCTCCTGGCTCCGTTTCCTTGAAGATCTGCCCCTCGAAACGATATACCTCTGCTCCTTTAACCCAGGCATCCGGAGAAAGGCCGGCTTTCATACAGGTATGGCTCAGGAAGTCGATAGGATCCATATTGTTCTCAGGAGCGACCTGAGGAAGCAGCAGCCCCTGATAGTAGCCCTGTTTCACGATGAGCCCGTGCTTGCCGATCTCCACATTATCCGGGAGGTCCTTTGGAGCTACATTGATCTTTTCAGGTTGAGTCAGTATCGTAACCTCAACGACTATGCTGTCCAGCTCCTCCTTCTCTACCGGGGGAAAGCGCGGGTCCCGGGTTGCCGCAGAGACTGCGGAGTCCAGAATTGCTTCCTTAAGGCTTGAGTCAGGATAAGGATGGCCTATACAGCCCCTTAAAAGCCCATCTTCCGTCAGTGTGACAAAAACGCCCCTATTCTCCCCAAAGACCGGAGAAAGATCAATGCCTGACTCCTGCGGCCCGGGAAGCCTGCCCTCCGATAAAAATGTTTCAATTGTTTTTCTTGCAAGCTTGACTGCGGCCCTACCTTCTGTTTCTGTAAGCATGCTTGAACCAACACCTGTAAACTGCGTTTAACCTGTTAATTATGCGTTTAAGCTGTAAATACCAGCCAATTAAACTGTGAATATCAGCCAGTACTCTCAACCACTGGTTAGTATGATGGTATGTATGGAAGCTGGTATAACAATATGTTATTGAAGCTGGTTAAAGTACATTTCCGGTACTGTATGAAGTCTTGAAAAGGGAAAGAGAATGAAAAAAGGATTGGAAAAGAAATTGAAAAAAGATGAAAAAAAGACTGGAAAAAGAAATTGAAAAAAGATGGAAAAATAAAAAAAGATTGGAAAATAATTAATGAAAAGAAAAATCAGAAAATCCCGGCAGAAAATGACAGACAAAAATCCTTTCTTACTGCCGGAACTCGCAGGAAACAAAACCTTAAAGATTTTTAGCTTCCTGATATTTATTGTAGGCAGCCTTCAGAGCCTCGACTCCGGGCAGCTTTTCCCCCGCAAGGTAATCAATACAGGCTCCTCCACCTGTGCTGATATGTGAGAAGCGGTGTTCCAGACCAAGGTGTGAAACCTCAACCGAGATGTGTCCGCCACCAATGATTGAGAAATCGGATTTAACAGCAGCTTTTATAATTTCATGGGTCCCAAGGGCAAAAGCATCGACCTCGGAAACTCCTGCAGGGCCATTTAAGACAACGGTTTTGGCGTTCTGAATTTCATTTGTGAACTCCACAATAGTTTCGAGCCCTATATCGTTAATAGGCAGAGAATTGGAGTTAAGCTCAGAGATATGAACTTCGACGCGTTTCTTGTCGTCGTTTAAGGCTACATCCTTCGGAAGGCCAATCCGGTCTTCGAACTTCGCAAGCAAGCCTCTCGCCTTTTCAATCTGGTCTTCATAGCCCTGAGATTTGATGAAATCCATATTTGCTTTTCCGATGTTTACTCCCGAGGCAGCCAGACCAACATTTGCAACCACTCCGGTAAGAAGCACTCTGTCAGCCCCTCCATTTGTGAGGACGTTTTCAGTCACTCTAAGGGAGTCGTCCACCTTTGCCCCACCCAGCACGAAAATGCTTGGCCGTTCCCCTCCTTTGACCCCTCTGTCCAGAGACGTAAGCTCTTTTTCCATTACTCTGCCAGCTCCCGATGGAAGGACCTCGGTAAATCCGACAACAGAGAGATGGGACCTGTGGGATACTGCAAATGCATCATTCAGGAAAATATCGACAAAAGGTGACAGTTTTTTAACCATATAGGTATTGGCCTGTTCTGCGGTCGTTCTTTCAAGACTTTCTTCCGAATAAAACCGGACGTTTTCGAGCATGATAACGTCCCCATTTTCCATAGAGGCAATCTGGGTTTTTGCAAATGTCCCGAAAATGTCATCCACGTAAGTAACTTGCCTGCCAAGATACCTGGACAGCAGGTGAGCGTGAGGTTTCATCGTAGTGAAATCTTTTTTTCCGGGCCTGCTCTGGTGCGCAAGCAGAACAACTTTTGCACTTTCAAGGTCTTTCAAGGTCGCAATATGGCTCCGGATCCTCATATCATCCAGAATGTGGCCCTGGGTGTCCATAGGAGAGTTCATGTCGACCCTTACAAGAATCGTCTTTCCGCTTATGTCAAAATCATCGATCGTAAGAAAGTTTCTGGAAGTCATTACCCTCAGCACACCTTTGTAAACAAAATTTTATATAGATAGGAGAATAAAACTTAAAATATAATATTGTAGAAAATTTTATTCATTCAGTATTGGTTATCTTTGTCATGGAATTTTTTCCATAAATAAGTTTGTTCCCGTTCACGCCTCAAGAGATGTGTCTCAAGAGATGGGCCTCAAGAGATGTATTACTATTTTTATATGAAAAACAAGAAAAAAGGCAATTAATTCAAGAGAAAAAAACAATTATTACCAGAGGAAAAGGCAGCTAACACCGGAAGAAAAAAGATATTGATTAAGTACCGGTTTCAGGAAAAAGCTGTACTCTCAGGATAACAGGAAAAAACGAAGGAGACCAAGTTATGGCAGCAGAGGAAGAAGACTGTGGGAATTTTGAAGAGAGAGTTCGAAAACTGGTGGAAGCCGGGTATGCCGCTATTGGCAGGGAAATAACCGCCTGTACACGATGCCAGCTCCATAAAAATGCAATCAAAAGAGTAATAGGAAAGGGGTCCTGCAATCCGAAAGTACTCTTCATAGGAGAGGCACCGGGAAAAAACGAGAATGAAACAGGGATTCCATTCTGCGGAAGGGCAGGAAAAAAGCTGGATAAAATGATAGAATACATGGGGCTTACTGAAACGGACTGGACGGTGGTAAATACTGTCAAATGCCGCCCTCCGGAAAACAGAAACCCAACGGCGAGTGAAATAGAATGCTGCAAACCCTTCCTTGCTGCCCAGATAACCCTGCTTGACCCCGAGATCATAATTCTCCTCGGCAACACAGCTGAGAAGTCCTACTGCCCCGAAAGAAAACTGGAATGGGGGGTCCCTGTAGAACACGAAGGAAGAATGATCCTGAAACTCTACCACCCTGCAGCGCTGATTTACACGGCTTCGAAAATAGAAGTTCAGAGGGCTTTTATAGATAAAAACAGGGATCTGTGGCAGTAAAAAAGGCAGAAACTTACGAATATCCAGTCAGGGAAAATAGCCAGGGAAAACGGCCCTCGGAGAAATAATTAAGAATTGGGCTTCAGGAAACTGAGGTGCCATTTTTTAATTCATAAATTATAAATAAAACGATCCAGCTATTATTATTTGGACTTTTTATATAATACATCAGGAGGGGGGAGTATGTCAATGGTGAAAATGTCACCGGATGTGTTTTCATGTTCAGATGACCAGGGAAACCTGGACATCGAAATTGATCTGCCGGGAGTCAAGAAAGAGAGCATCGAATTGAAGATGGTTGAGGACGGCTTTTTCATAAGAGCAAAAAGAGAAGAGACCGGAGTTGAATACGCCGGAACTTACGCATTCTGCTGCGGGATTGTCCCTGAGAAAGCTGTTGCAAAGTATCTTAACGGCAAACTGTATGTGACAGTACCTTATAGGGAAGCCGTAGAAACAGTGGATATCAAAATTCAGTGAAAAACTGAAGAGTAATAAGGTTAACGCCAGCAATGGAAGTTGAAATGCCTTATTTCAGGGACTGATAAGATGGAGGAAAGATGTATCCAGTAATTGATTATAACAAATGTACCGGAGCTCTTGCTTGCTATGAAGTTTGTCCTGCGGAAGTTTTTGATATTGAAATGATAGATGAAGTAAAAAAGGCAGTAGTAGCCAGCAAGGAAAATTGCATAGAGTGCGAGCAGTGCGTTGAAGCCTGTCCTGTAGAAGCTATCGAACTTGTTGAGGGCTGAGTTCAAATCCCAAAAAGGTGGTGAAAAGAGTGTATCCCAGAATTGACTACGACAAATGTGTAGGCTCACTCGAATGCTATGATGTCTGCCCTGTGGACGTGTTTGATACGAAAGAGACAGAAGAAGGAAAAAGAGCAGTAGTGGCACGTCCTGAGGACTGCATAGAGTGCGAGCAGTGCATACAGGTCTGCCCTACCGACGCAATAGAGCTGGTAGAGGATTAAAAAGGTTTGGGGAAGTTTAAGAAGGTTTGGAGAAGTAAGGCCTGAATTATAATCGTAAAACATCAGCATGGATCTTTACCCAAAAATTGGATAAAAAATCCATGAAAAGTGAATTAAAAAAATCTTCCATAAAATTTCTTTTTTGTTTTTAGGAATAAGCGGAGTTGCAAAAACCCTACAGCCATCGATTTTAAAGTTCTGTTATTTACCAGGATCTACATTTTAAGGCTCTTTTGAAATGCGGAGAAGGAAAAAGGAATGGAGCTGTCTGCTGCAATAATTCTCTTTGTTATCTTTACTGCCGTAATAGGTATTGCAGGAATCCGGCTCAGTAGAACCGCAGACCAGTTTGCAGACCTTACGGGATTTGGGGAAGCTGTGGTAGGAGGAGTGCTCATAGGGAGCATTAATTCCCTTGCAGGAACTATAACCTCAATCACGGCTGCCTATCAGAACCACCCCGAGCTTGCGGTCAGCAATGCACTTGGGGGCATCCTTGCCCAGACAACTTTTCTTGCTCTTGCCGACATCAGCTACAAAAAAGCAAATCTTGAGCATGCAGCTGCCTCCTATACCAACCTGATGCACGGCACTCTTCTCATAATCATGCTTTCCTTTATTTTTCTGGTAACGTTTTCTCCTGAATTTTCGGTAATGGGGACCAATCCCGCTTCTATTCTCATGATACTCGGGTATGCTGCTGGAGTACGTATGATCTGGAAAGCAAAGAGGAGAGCCATGTGGATTCCGAAAAGTACGGCATCAACAGTTGAAGACCTGGTTCTGTATGTGGAAGATGAGAACCTGAACAAAAAAAGCGTTGCAATAAAGTTTTTTATACTGGCAGCAATTGTAGCCTTTTCGGGATATGTGGTGGCAGAGACCGGAATAGTAATTGCTGCAGAAACAAAGCTTTCCGAGACCATTGTAGGAGGGCTTTTTACCGGAGTAGCCACCGCGCTTCCCGAACTCATTGTTACTCTTACGGCAGTCAGGCAGGGGGCCCTGACCCTGGCAGTGAGCAATATCGTAGGAGGGAATACCTTTGATGCGCTCTGTGTGGCTTTTTCGGATATCGCCTATCTAAACGGCTCCATATACCATGTGCTTGCCAGGAGCCAGATGTTCATAATCGCCATGACCCTGATGCAAGTTTCAATCCTGGTCATGGGCCTCCTTGACAGGGAAAAGCACGGCATAGCGGGTATAGGCTGGGAGAGCTTCCTGATCATTGTGCTTTTTGTCGGAGGATACGCACTCATCATTTATTCCTGAGCCCTCCGAAAGGGCAACTGCCTGGCCAAAAAGATTTGCCCGGCAGTTTTCCAGAGTTTTTTCCAGACTATCCAGGACTAAAGGGTCTCTATCTCTATTTGCCCGGGGCACCAGCAAAACTGGCTGCTCCGCCGGGGCATAGATTTTAACTTCACGGCCTTTACAACTCCATTTTACCTGCCTGACCTTTATCAGGCCAACCTTTTCCAGCACGGCAAGGTTGTATGTCAGCGTATTCAGGCGGAGCCCAAGTTCTGATGCAAGTTCGCCTGCAGACATCTGTTTTTTCTGAAGCTGTTTAAGGATTTGCATAGGAAGGGTCCTTGAAAGAGTCCTTGCAAGCAGAGACACCTCGTCCGGCAGCGACAGGACAGGTACGGGAACTAAATCCTCAGTTATCTCCAAACCTTTCGACCTCCTTTCCAGTTCCCTGAAGCAAATAACTCAAAAACCAAAGAACTCAAAAGCATTATAATCTCCTTATTCTTATTCCTTCTCTTATTTCCCGACTTATTCTGGAGCTTCAGGCCCTCACAGATCTCCCAGAGCCCGAACATCTGCAACCCTTACAATTAAAATGTTCATTTGTTTTTCATAGTGATGGATCTCCAAAAGTTCCGGTACCATGAAATGGGCGATACTGTACTTTTGTCAGTGAACTTAACCAGTCCCTTTTCCGGAGAGGGGGATGCAGAGAAATCAGCAACTGAAGCATTATCAGCAACTGAAGCATTATCAGCAACTGAAGCATTCTTGAAAACAAGACCTCCGAGGTTAGATTCGTCTACTCCGCTGAGGATTTGTTCAAGTGTAAACTCTCCGAATTTATCTCCGATATTGAGGGTTCTGGCATTTGCATAGTCAATAAGCCAGATCCCGTCAATCTGGACTATGCTGATTTCTGCACCCACGAATAACTGTTTGACATGGACTTTCATGACAACAACATTGTTTTCACCCTGAACATTGTCAAGGGTAACAGTCCATGTCTGGTTTTCATCAGTATCGATTGAGACCGTTTTATTTGCAACATGTTGTCCGCCCCTGGTGAGTTCAAGCCAGACATTCTCACCATCAATATCGATCTCCCTGACCTCGAGAGCGTAACCATTGCCAAGGTCGACATTTTCGCCGGGTTTGAGAGTGTTCGTTTCATTACTGTCAAGAACCAAACTGGCAAGCTTATTCACGTGAGAGTCCCGGATATCATCATCCTTGGAGAACAGCAGGACATATTCTTCTCCAAATAAATTGATTACCGGATACTGTTCATTTGACCAGCTATCTAATTCAAAATCAGCGCCGACAACGTTACAAATAGTGGTCCCATTGCTAACATTATCTGCTGCACTTGCGGTTCCTGATGCAACTGCAATTAAGACAGCAAGAGCAGCCAGTGAAACTGCTATATATTTCTTCATTTTGTTCATTCCTCCGTATTATTTACAAAACATTTCAGATTTTGTTGGGATTTTCAAATATCTAGCATGGCTTCCGCTAACAGTTGACTGCTAACGATCAAAAACCTGGAATTTTTAAGTTATCTCTCCAGAACCCCAAACTTTTGGAAATATTGCTAGACTAATATAAACGTGAAGTAAGGAAACTGTTTGCCTGTTTCTTTATATTCAGTGGTATTTGATGTGTATTTGATGTGTATTTGAGGTATTTTTGGGATTGATTTTATCTAGAAATGATTTCGCTCCGAAACTTGCTTCGTGTTATTCATATTTTCAGAATCCAAACAATCAAATCAAGAAGTAGAGGAGACATTCGCCTCCTCACCTCCCTCGATTTTTCCGAGTGCTTCCTCTGCAGCAGTCCTCACGTATCCATATTCTTCCATATCCGTGCTGATCCGGCGCAAACCTTCGGCAGCTTCAGGTCCTCCAAGTTCCCCAAGAGCCCGGACTTCAGCATTCCGGACATCCCGGTCCCTTTCGGTCTCAAGAGCTTTAAGGAGAGGTTTAACGGCTCTTTTATCCCCAAGTCTTCCAAGACCCCCTGCAGCACTTTGCCTCATTTCATGATGTTCATCTCCAAGTAAAGAAATAAAGGGATCAACTGCTTGAAGGTCTCCAATTTCGGAAAGTAAATGAACAATTTCCACTCTTACATGCCAGCTCTCATCATCAAGGGCGTCAATAAGAGCGGCTGCTGCTTCAGGATCTTTATATCTTCCCAGGGCATAGATAGCAACACGGTGGAGAGCCGGATCTTCAGCTTGAAGGAATGTTGCAATGAAGGGTATGGCTTCTTTACTTCCAATATCTCCAAGGGAGTAGGCAGCAGCTTTCTGTACTTCAAACTCATCGTCTTCGAGAGCATCGATAAGAGGCTGTTCTGTCCGGGCAATTTCTTCAGGTTCTTTAAAGTAACCCAGAGCACGAGCAGCTTCCCCTCTAACCTCCGGAACCCTATCATCCAGCATTTCAATCAGGTAGGGAACAGAATAAGGATCCTGGATCTGCCCAAGGGCACAAACGCTGTTTATACGGATATCCGGGTCCCTGCTATCCAGCAGTTCAAGAAGTATTTTTACAGCCTCTTCATTCCCTAAGTTCCCCACGGCATTTGCCGCGGAACCCCCGAGTTCGCTGTCGCCAAACAGCTCTATAAGAGGTGCAGCGGCTTTCGGGTCTCCTATGGTTCCCAGAGCAAATACGGTTTTACTGCGCACTTCATCGTAATCGTCATCAAGAAGCTTAATAAGCGGTTCTGTGGCTTCCTGAGCTTTCAGCTCTCCGAGGGCCTCAGCCGAATTCATACGGACTTCAGGCTCAGGGTCTTCAAGAGCTTTAATAAGAGCTTTTGAAGACCCTGGTTCTCCTATCCTTCCAAGGGAAAAGGCAGCAAGGCTGCGCACCTGCGGGTCATCGTCTTTTAAAGCCTTTATAAGAGAATCCACCGAAGGTTCCCCTATATCGATAAGTGCATAAGCCGAAGCATAACTTACATTCATGTCCTCGTTCCCAAGACTTCGGGTCAGTTTCTCCACCCTAACCTCGAGAGGGTCCTGGCCAAGACAACCTGCACAGATTCCGGAAAATAAAATCAAGAGGAGCAAAAGTTTTGCATGTCTGCTGTTAAAAAGTTCACGTCGCTTTATCATACGCATCACCTGCTCTCCTCTCCCGGAGGAAGTAATAATTCAGCAGAAACCGCCCTACCCTGCCATGTAGAAGTTACATTAATCCGGAAACGATCATCGCTTCCACCAATCACCACATTCTTAACGGGCATATAGGATTCTCCGGAAGGCTCTCCATGTGCTATTTCCACAACTGCATAGGGATAATCCGGCCAGGTCCAGAGAGGAGTCTTATCATACTCTCTCACACCATAAATCTCGGAAGATGTAAACACCATCTCCCCCGTTTTCTCATCAATCACTGTCAGATTCGTAGAGACATTATCTTCAAAGCCTGATCCTTTGTTGATAATGTAACCGTAGATTCTGTAAACATCAGAAGAATTCTTGCTTTCCATTTCATATTCCAGCTTAAGGGAAAGATTTTCAGGAATTTCGGGAGCAGGAATCTCTACCATATATGTGCCTTCATCAAGAGTCCTGCTATTCTCCACAACCTTCACCTTTACCGGGTATTCTCCGGGAAGAGCATACCCAATCCATACGCTGGCCGAATTGTTTCCAGGCATAAGATGAATCGGTTTTTCAAGAGAAACAAATTCGGCATCCCACGGGTCTTCGGAATCACCGGGAATGATCAATCCTGAATTGTGGTAAGCCACTCCGTCACTATCCACAAAAGTGTTCTCAACTTCAAGCCACACATCCACAGGTTTTGAACCGTTGTTTTGAAGCACTATGTCAAGCTGCCCCGGTTCCCTAACCTCAATAGTGGATGCATTCATATCAACAATTTTCACATCAGTCCCGCTTCCATATTGCCATAAAACCGCCAGAACCAGGATAAATAAGGCAATTGAAATAGAGATCAGAGTACCCTTCTTCATTCCATTTCCCCCTTCGGCCCTGTACTATCCTTAAGCTCATCAGCAATCGAAATGCAGTTGGTAAGCCCGTACTTTTTCTTTGTAATTATGCCCCGCCGTTCCAGGTTCATAAGGACCCTGGAAACCTTGGCTTTGGAAAAATCAAGGGAATTCACAAGTTCATTCTGGAGAATCCTTCCTCCTTTTGCTGCAATCAGTTCAACAGCTTTCCTTTCATCTCCTTCAAGGGCCCGCAAAAGAACATCCGTAGGGTCAATGTTAGTCCTGGCAGGCTGGAATTCTTCGCCTGAGGCATTCTCAAGGGAGACTTTTAAAATTTTCTCCGGTGCTTCCTCTGCTGTGATATTGAGAGCTTTTACCTGTGCCACAGAGTCCGTTACGGAAAAAACAGAGTTCTGAACCCCCAGGGACGGCAGAACCTGAGCCAGCGCCAGCCCTCCCAAAAATCCGGAAAAAAGGAGAATATACGCTTCTTTTACAGTATATACATACGGAATATCCACAACCTTGAACGTGTCCCCTTCCAGCTGGATCACCACCGGTGAGTCTTCAAGCAGGAGGTTGATGGCGACAGTGCTCGAAAGAAGCAGGATACCCACAGCCAGCATGAATCTTTTCCGTTCCCGAGTAATACTACCACCTCATTTACTACCTTCACTATGTACGAAACAAATGTTATAATTTTAGTTTGACCTGAACCCGAGACGTCTCATAATTCTGAAACCACCGGCAGATGATAACGAAAATTAATTTGAGATGGCATATTAAAAAATAAGAGGATCTGCCGTGCAGGGGACAGAGAATAGGCTGAAATAGTAAATGAATGGGGCAAAGAACCAGGCAAATAGGCCAGATGAAAATACAGGTAAATGAATAGAGCCGAAAAACAGGCATGTTATGGAGAGATTAAGAAGAAAATAAAGAGAAAAAAGACTGCTCCTGAAAAAAGTAATCAATTCCATCCTTTTTTCTTCAAACTACCAGTTTATTTCAAAGTAGAATTTTTCCTTCAAAGTGTTAATTTTTCTTCAACTTAAGCCTCATGTCCACAGCCAGGGCTCCCTTTCCCTCTTCCAAAACCATCAGGGGGTTAATTTCAAATTCCTCGATTTCCGGAAAATCGCAGACGAGCCTTGAAACTCTTAAAATGGTATCTACCAGAGCATCAATATCCGAAGGCTTTGCGCCCCGGGCTCCGGTAAGGAGAGGGTAGGTTTTGATTTCGGTGACCATCTCCCTGGCTTCATCTTCATTCACCGGGGCAATGGCAAACCTTACGTCCTTGAGGATTTCCACATAAACGCCGCCAAGCCCGAACATCAACATGGGTCCAAAGGTCGGATCACGGATCATCCCGATAATTACTTCTTTTCCTCCGGAGAGCATTTGCTGCAGCTGGACACCTTCAAGAAATGCATCCGGCCTTTTCTTCGGGATGCTTTCAATCATTTCCCGGTAGGCAGCCCTCACCTCATCTCCGTTTTGCAGGGAGAGCCTGATCCCTCCGACATCAGATTTATGGGAAATCTGCGGAGAGATGACCTTCAGTACAAGAGGATAACCTATCTCCTCTGCAGCTTTAATGGCTTCCTCTTCAGTCTGTACAAAAGCGGTTTTCACTGTAGAGATGCCATAAGCTTTCAGGATGCCGAAGGATTCAATGCCCAGTGTATGCTGACCTTTTTCTCTGGCACCCTCAAGAATTCCAGCTGCTGTAGCCCTGTCTGTCCCGGGCTCAGGAGAGATGAGATCTACCTGCTTCATAATCATATGACATCTTCAGGGCAGTTATAATTGTAGGTTTATGCTCAAAATATTTGATAGTACAATGTATACCAGCTGTATGAAGAGTTTTTGAGGTTAGCTTGAAGGGAGATTATTTTAATCGTATCAAGAAAAATCTATATTTACAAGGATATAAACCCCTCAGGATGCTGCTATATATAAAAACAGAGATGCTAAAAAAGGCAGGTGAATAATTGTGGATTTATATTCAGAAAGTGTGGTTGGAACTCAGAATAAAAAAAGGAAAAGGTAAAGGAAAGTTTCCCTTTACAATCAGATAGGTACTGAGCTGCGTAACTTCACTTCGGTCTCACAGATTTCCTTTGTTTCCCTTGCAATTGCAAGTTCTTCATTGGTCGGGATAACAAAAACCCTTACTGTTGCATCCGGAGTGCTGATATCGATTTCCTGGCCTCTGATTTTGTTCTTTTCCTCATCGAGCGTTATGCCAATACCATCCAGGCCGGAGAGGATTCTCTTCCTGATGCTTGCGCTGTTTTCTCCTATGCCTGCTGTAAAGACAACTGCATCTGCACCGTTGAGCACAGCTGAATATTCACCTATGAACTTCTTGACCTTGTATGCAAAAATTTCAAGGGCAAGTTCAGCTCTCCTGTTACCCTGGGAAGCTGCTTCATCGAGGTCTCTGAAGTCGTTGCTGAGCCCGGAAACTCCAAGCACACCTGACTTCTTGTTCATAAGAGTATCGATTTCCCTGGTTGTCAGGCCTTCTTTTTCCATAACGAAGGGAACTACTGCCGGGTCAATCGAACCGCACCTGGTACCCATTGCGAGCCCTTCGAGAGGAGTAAAGCCCATGCTGGTTTCAACAGATTTTCCTCCTTCTACAGCCGCAATGCTTGAGCCGTTTCCAAGGTGGCAGGTGATGATCTTGGTTTCTTCTGCGGGCTTTCCGAGCATAAGGGCAGCTCTTTCGGCAACGTACTTGTGGGAAGTACCGTGGAAGCCATATTTCCTGACCCCATGCTTCTCGTACAGTTCGTACGGGAGAGCATACATGTAGGCATATGCCGGCATTGTCTGGTGGAATGCTGTATCAAAGACGGCAACCATCGGGGTGCTGGGCATGATCTCCTGACAGGCAGAAATTCCCATCATGTTTGGAGGGTTGTGGAGAGGCGCCAGTTCAAAGCAGTCCTTGATTGCCTTTTCTACACCCTCGTCGATCAAAGCCGAAGTTGTGAACTTTTCCCCACCGTGAACAACCCTGTGCCCGACTGCATTGATTTCGTCCATGCCTTTGATGACACCGAATTCAGAGTCGGTAAGAGCCTTGACTACTTCCTCAAGGGCAGTCTTGTGGGTAGGGAGGTCGGTTTGTTTTTCCAGCTTCTTGCCGTCAAACCTCTTCTGGGTGATGATCGAGTTGTCAATGCCTATCCTCTCGCAAAGACCTACTGCAAGAGCGGACTCATTCTTCATATCAATTAATTGATATTTGAGAGACGAACTCCCTGCGTTTATAACCAGTACTTTCATGTGTAAACCCCAGTTCAATCCATTGATTTCCAATCACATTTAGAGTTTCCGGATAGAATAATACTATATATGAAAGTTAATAAAACGCTTCCGAAACGTTTCCGAAACGTTTCCGATTATTTGTCCTGCGCTGCAGCCTGGACACAGGTAATTGCAACGGCACCGACAATATCTTCGTCACTGCAGCCCCTGGAAAGGTCATTAATTGGCTTTGCCAGTCCCTGGGTGATAGGGCCATAGGCTTCAGCTTTGGCAAGTCTCTGAGCAATCTTGTATGCTATGTTTCCGCAGTTCAGGTCAGGGAAGATAAAGACATTAGCCTTTCCTGCAACAGGGCTTCCGGGAGCCTTTGAAGCGGCAACTTTCGGAACAATTGCTGCGTCTACCTGGAGTTCACCGTCGATTGCGATGTCAGGAGCAAGTTCCTGTGCACGCTTTGTAGCGGCTATTGTAGCCTCAGTCAGCGGGCTCTTGGCGCTTCCCTTGGTGGAGTAGGAGAGCATTGCAACCTTTGGAACGTCCTGGACCAGCAATTCGAAGGTCTTTGCGGAAATAACTGCAATGTTTGCAACGTCTTCTACACTTGGCATTTCAACCATGCCCGAGTCAGCGAAAAGGAATGTACCGTCGGACCCATATTCACAGTCAGGCACAGAGATTATGAAGAAAGCGGATGCAAGAGCTGCGCCCTTTGCTGTTTTCACGATCTGGACCGCAGGTCTGAGGGTGTCTGAAGAAGAGTGGGCAGCGCCTGATACTACTCCGTCTACTTCCCCGAGTTTGGCCATCATAACAGCGAAGTAAACGTAATCGCTCATAATTTCGGCTGCACTTTCGAGTGTGATGCCTTTGTGCTTTCTTAACTCGTAGAAAGTATTAATGTATTCATCTCTTTTCTCATAGGTTTTAGGATCTACAATTCTTGCATTTGAGAGATCCAAATCTCCTGCGAGCGCCTTAATATCGGCCTCATTACCAACAAGGACAACTTTTGCAATACCTCTTTCAAGGATCTTGGCAGCTGCCTGGAGGGTTCTGATATCTTCAGTTTCGGGTAAAGCGATTGTCTTGTTAAGTTTCTTTGCTCTTTCACTAATCTTTTCTAAAAATGTTACCAATCGACCAACCTCCTATATAATTGGAGTAGTTTAAATTAGCTGGGTCTTGATATATAAATTTACGTAAAATGCATAGAGAGATATATAAAAATCAAAAATATATATTTTGGGTTGCAGACATATATCAGTACGTAAATATTTATCCCGAAAATATATGAAGATATAAATAATTTTTACGGCAAAGGTAAGGTAACTTAAAACAATTAGTACTGAATATAAGTGACAAATTAATATAAAAGAATTCCGGAATGATTACAATGAAAATTATAGGAATTTCAGGCAGCCCTCGAAAGGGCCAGAACTGTGAGAAAATGATTGTAGCTGCTCTCGAAGTTGCAAAAGAAAGGGGGTTTGAAACCGATACCGTTTTTATCTCAAACGAGGAGGTTGCCCCCTGCAAAGCGTGCGGAGCTTGCAGAGAAAATGATTTCTGTGTGATTGATGACAGTATGGAAGAAATTTATGAAAAAATGAGAGTTGCAGACGGTATAATTGTTGCAGCTCCCGTATATATGGGAAATTATCCTGCTCAGCTCAAAGCCCTTTTTGACAGGAGTGTCCTGCTTCGCCGCAAAAACTTTGCACTCAAAAATAAAGTCGGGGCAGCTCTCTCAGTTGGAGGCTCAAGAAACGGAGGACAGGAAAAGACCATTCAGGCCATCCACGACTGGATGCATATTCACGGGATGATTGTGGTCGGCGATAATGCCCACTTCGGCGGAATTACGTGGAACCCGGCAGAAGAGGATACCATCGGGATGCAAACCGTTTCCGAAACTGCAAAAAAGCTCTGTGATGTCCTGGAACTTATCTATAAAAAATAAACGAAATAACCGCAACATATTTAAAAAAATAAATTAGATAAAAAGAAAAGTATGAAATTTCCCTGAATAAAAGATTGGATCTCTCTTGGGGCAATATTTTGAAAACATACATTTAAATAAATGCTCGAAATCTTTGGACAACAAAGGTCTTTCAAACAGAATAAAACCCGAAGATCCGAATATTTATTTTATGCTTAAGAAGATTTCAGGGAAATATTTGACACGTAAAAAAAGTCCCCAAGAGGCGCGAACATTTGGAAGTTGATCCAGAATCCAGATTCAGATTCCATAGCATCAAAGAATACCCCAGGCTAACGGAGTACATCAGCCGGTTTGATACCGAAACTACCAGGGTCAACTCAATTGCCATTATAATCGGGCTCCTGACAGGGCTCGTAATAGGAGTTTATGACCGCACCCTCCAATACAGTAACGTTTTTTTTGGAATGCAGCAGGGATACTCATTACACGAGCTTCCATTCTATTATGTAATATTCACGCCTGCCCTTGGAGGGCTGCTGGTGGGGTTAATCACCCACTTCCTGATAAAACAGAAATACGGTGTTGAAGGGCTTATAGAAACCGTAACCCTCCGCGGAGCAAGGATAAAGCTCAAGGATGCTTTTCTGGAGGTCTTTACCTCAATAATCACTATCAGTTCGGGAGGTGCCCTGGGAAAGGAAGCCCCCGGAGTCCTTGCCGGAGCCGGGACAGGCGCTCTTGTGGGGAGAATCCTGAAAAGCCCGGAAAGGCAGCTCCAGATCCTTCTCGGCTGCGGGGCTGCCGGCGGGATTGCAGCTGCATTCAGCGCCCCGCTCGCAGGTGTGGTCTTTGTAGTAGAGGTAATTTACGGGGAACTTGAAACCAAGACCTTTATTCCGATAGTTATCTCCTCAGTCTTTGCAACCCTTGTCTCGAGCACGGTTTTCGGGATAAAACCTATCCAGATATCTTCCTACCAGCTGGTCAGCCCCTACAAAGAATTAGGGCTCTACCTTGTCCTCGGACTCCTTGCAGGGCTCGTCTCTACAATCCTGATCCGGACGCTTTACTACACAAAAGATCTTTTCTCGGGAATCCCCCTCCATCCCGTCTTCAAGCCTGCCCTGGGAGGGCTTGCAGTAGGTGTAATCGGCCTTTTTTACCCCCGTGTCCTGGGGATGGGCTATGATGTGATTATGGACGCCCTGAACAACCAGTTTACTTTCAAAATCCTGCTGATCCTGCTCTTCCTGAAGATCCTCGCCTTTTCCCTGAGCCTGGGCTCCGGAGGGTCGGGTGGGACGATTGTCCCCTCCCTTTTCACAGGTGCAATGTTAGGGGGAGCCTTCGGGACAGCCGCAAACCTGTTTTTCCCGGGGATGACGGCAGAGTCAGGGGCCTATGCTATGGTTGGGATGGGCGCGGTCTTTGCCGGGACTGCCCGGGCTCCCCTTACTGCCATCCTGATCCTTTTTGAGATCACCAGGGATTACAGTCTCATCCTTCCTCTCATGTTTGCCTGTGTGCTTAGCAACGTGATGTCCAATGCCCTGTATCCGGAGTCCATTTTCACGGAGGGGCTCCGCAGGAAAGGATTCAAGATCCGAAAAGGCCGGGAAGTGGATATCATGGTTTCCATGCTTGTAAAAGATGCCATGGTCACACATGTCCAGACCGTCTCCGAAGAAAAGAATGTAGGCACCCTTATTGCCCTCATGCAGGCAAGCCGCCACGCCGGTTTTCCAGTCCTTGATTCAAAAGGCAAACTTTCAGGGATAGTAACACTCTCAGACCTCCGGAGCAAGGTAAAGTACGGAGAAGTCGACAAAAAGATAGGGGATATCTCCGCCAGGGACGTGGAAGTCGCCTATCCCGACGAAACCCTTGAAGCTGTCCTCAAACGCCTTGCCTCAAAGCAAATAGGCAGGCTCCCCGTTGTGGACCGCCAGGACAAAACAAAACTCCTTGGCCTCATCACCCGGAGTGACATCGTAAACTCGTACAACAAGAAAGTCGTAGAAAAAGTCCGGGATACAGACTAAAAGCAGTAAACTAAAAAAGGTCCCCTGACAAAAAGAATAGAACCGGAAAACTGGAAGCTATTCGTACTAAAATTGTGGGGACCTTATGCCTGTAACAGAGAGTATCTCAAAAGGTGAACTGGAAAAATACCTGAAAGGCGTAATTCTGGAAGACAGTACAGAAGAAATCAGTAATTTTTACACGGAACTTTCGGTAAGGGAAATATTACCGATCACCCGCCAACTTTTTGAAGAAAAGGTATGCCTGACCCGCGAATTTGAAGTCCTTCAATTTGTAAAAAAAGAAAAACATTTAATAGTTTACGGAGAAGCGGGCTCGGGAAAGACATGGACCCTTAGATGGCTGGGTACTGCCTGTGCCAGAAAATGCCTCGAGAAAAAAGAAGGCTTTGTTCCTATTTACGCAGCACTTGATTCCTACGTTAAAGGCTCTTTTTACGATTATTTAAGAGGGAAAGCAGGAAAAAAAGGCATTTCAGGACCTGATTTCAGGAAACTGCTGGAAGGAAAAGCCCTGCTGCTTCTGGACGGGCTAGACACGCTTACGCCTTCCGACAATTTTTCCCCCTTCGAGGAAATTTCCGATTTTATCTCGGAATACGAAGACTGCCGATATGTTTTCGCCTCAAGACCCCGGATTTCCGGCAGCATAAGAAACAGATTTGCGGTTTGCGAAATTGAAAAACTGACTGATGAAAAGATCAGGGACTTTATAGAGAAACATATCCCGGATGAGGAACAGGCAAACTTCCTGAAAGCCGCTGTCCTGAAAGGAAACCATTCAAATACGGTTCTTCGAAATCCCCTGATGCTTTCCCTCTGGCTCGAAATTGCAGGGACCAGCAGGGGAATAAAAGGAAATGAAAAAAATGTTGAGGCTTCTTTTCCTTCCAGCCGGGCGGAGATTTATAAGGCTTTCATTTCAGAGCTTTTTAGAGATATTACGGCGGAAGAAGCTATTCTCAGCGCCGAGAATGTATACTCGGTAAAAGAAAACTCGGCAAAAGAGAAAACTGGAAAAGAGAACTCGGAAAGGATAATTATTGAAAATATCCTTACTGACCTATCCTTCAAACTCCAGTGCGTGAATAAGGTTTCATGCAAATACAAATACGCCCTTGAAGTGGCAGGGAAATATGTAAAATATGATTCATCCGGCAGATACGGTTCATCCTTCAAAAAAGAGGCAAGAAAACTTCTTCAGACGTGTTTTGGGCTGGGGCTCCTGAGAAGAAAAGGTTCCGAAATAAGATTAGGAATACACCAATCACACCAATCTTTTCAGGAATACTTTGCTGCCTTAAAGTTGAAAACATATTTTGAAAACGGGATGGAGATCTCCGATACATTTGGGCATCCTGAATGGGAAGACGTGATCATATTCACCTCAGAGCTGGTTGAGTCCGGGGAAGAACTGGTAAATTCCATTATTTTAAGCGGGAATTTATGCCTTGCTTCAAAATGTGCAGGGAAAGCCGGGCCCGAAACAAAGGAAAAATTATGTGCATTACTTGCCAGGAAACTTGATAGTAAATTTACAGTGGAAAAACTGAGGGCAATTCAGAGCCTCGGAAGCCTGGGAGTCTGCGGGATTGAGGCGGTTTCGGAAGCGTTTCACGATGAAGAGATAAGTGTGAGAAGAGAAGCGGTGAGGATTCTTGGGGAAACAAAATCAGAGGCGGCTCTTGTCCCGCTCACGGCCGCACTTGGAGACGTAGATTATTCGGTAAGGAGGGAAGCTGTAAAGGCTCTCGGAGTTATCGGGTCCGAGAGAGCAACCGAACTGCTCACAAACGCATTTGCGGATCAGGAAAGGGCTGTCCGCCTGGAAGCTACGGAAGCGCTGGCACAGATAAAATCGGAAAGAGCGCTCGAAATCCTGGTCGGTGCCCTTAAGGCTAAAGATGATTTTGTGCGCTGGGGTGCCATAGGGGCTCTTGGAAGGGCAAACCCCGAAAACGCAGCTGACCTTCTCATAAAGGCATTCCGGGAAGGGGATAACTTTGTTCGATTGGGAGCCGCAGAAACCCTGGGCCAGATGAGATCGGAAAAAGCTGCCGGAATACTCGTAGAAGCCCTGGAAGACGAAGAGGAGTTTGTGCGGTGGATAGCGGCAAAAGAACTTGGAAAAATAAAACTGGACAACAGTCCTGATATGTTCATCGTTTCACTTGGAGATAAAAGCCGCTTTGTCCGCAGGGAAGCAGCAAAAGCCCTCGGAATGACAGGAGCTGAGAAAGCAATCGTCCCCCTGATTTCCGCGCTCTCTGATGAGGATGAGCTTGTAAGAAAGGCAGCCGCTGAAGCCCTTGGAGAGATAGGGACAAAAAGAGCAGTTGACCCCCTGATCAGCTTACTCGGGGACGAGAGCCATTCGGTCCGAATAGAAGCAGCAAGGGCACTTGGGATGATAGAATCCGGAAAAGCCGTATCCCCACTCCTCCTCGCACTTGGAGATGAAAACCGCTTCGTCCGGAGAGGAGCGGCAAAGGCCCTTGGACAGCTGAAACTCGAAAAAACCCTCGAACCGCTCATCTGCACATTTGAATCAGGAAACAGCTTTGTGAGGCAAGAGGCAATAAGGGCCCTCGGCCTGATAAAATCAGACGGGGTGTTGGACCGGATATCGGATAACTCAGGCCGGGCGTCGGACCAGATGCAGGATAGCTCAGACCGGGCTCTCGACATGCTGATTGATGCTCTTGAAGACGAGGACGAGTTTGTGCGAAGAGAAGCCGCAAAAGCTCTCGGGAACTTTTCCGAAAAAGAAGCCGAAAGAGCCCTTAAACCCCTGATAAATGCCCTTGAAGATAAAGAGGGGGAAGTTAGGAGATTTGCAGCCGAAGCCCTTGTGAGCCTGGATCCAAGAAAATCCATTGAGCCCCTGATCTCTGCCCTCAAGTCCGAAGACGAAATGGTGCGAAGGCTTGCGGTAGAGGCACTTGGTCGGATAAAATCGAAAAAAGCCATCAAACCCCTGATAGACGTCCTCCTTTGCGATGAAGCTGGCTTTGTGCGAAGTGAAGCTGCAAGATCCCTTGGGAAAATAAAAGCAGAAAAGACCATTGACCCGCTTATTGAGGCACTGATAGATGAAAACAATGACGGAAGATGGGGTGCTGCTGAAGCCCTGGGGCGGATTAAAGCCGAAAAAGCAGTCGACCCTCTAATCAATGCTCTTGCCGACATTGACGATTTCACAAGGTGGGCAGCGGCAAGGGCTTTAGGCAGGATAAAACCGAAAAAAGCAATCGAACCCCTCATCAACTCGCTCTATGACTGGAACCGCTTCGTAAAAGCAGAGGCTGCATGCGCACTCAGTGAAATCTGTACAAAATCCGATAAAGCACAGCTGCAGGCTTTACTTGCCTCGGAAAATAAATTTGCAGCAAATCTCGCTTTTGAGATCCTGGAAAGCTTTGAAACTGAGGAAAAATCAAAAGTCATATTGTTCAAGGAGCGAAGACAGGTTCACATGTATCAGGTTTGAATAAAAAAGCGAACCGGAAAAGGCAAACAGGATTATTGGAAAACTGAAAAATTAAAAAAACTGAAAAATCAACAAACCGGAGCCGAAAAAAATGGTACAAAATCTCAGGAAAAACTTTCTTAACGCGCTTCAGGGCAAGCCAGTTGACAGAACCCCCGTTTGCTCCGTGACCCAGACCGGGACCGTGGAACTTATGGACCTGACCGGCGCCGCCTGGCCAGCCGCCCATTCCGACCCGGAAAAGATGGCAGCCCTTGCCCTTGCAGGCCACGAAATTGCGGGCCTTGAAGCCGTCCGCTATCCCTACTGCCTGACAGTGCTTGCCGAAACCATGGGCTGCAATGTGCGGATGGGTACAAAAGATATCCAGCCCTCGGTCCTGTCCCACCCCTTTTCCGAAGGCCCGGATAAACTGAAAGTTCCTGACGCCCTGCTCGAAAAGGGGAGAATCCCCACCGTCCTCAAAGCAACGGAAATCCTGACAGCCCGGACCGGAGGAAAAACCGGGAAAGAAGAAGTCCCTCTCATCGCAGGCATGGAAGGCCCCCTTACTGTTTTTACCCACCTTGCGGAAGTTAAAAACTACCTGATCTGGACTATAAGAAAACCCGAATACGTCAATGCCTTCATGGAAACCTGCACCGAAATCTGCATAGAATACGCAAACGCCCTCTTTGACCACGGCGCAGATGCCCTCTGCATGCCCGACGGCGGGATAGTCGGTTCAAGGATGATGCCCCCCTCGGTCCTTGAAGATTCGGTCAAACCCTTCTACAAACGCCTCTGCAAAAAAGTAAAAGGCCCCGTAATCCTGCACATCTGCGGCGATGTAGGAGATTCCCTGAAAACCCTTTCAGAATGCGGCTTTGAAGCTATAAGCATCGAAGAAAAAGCCAGCATAAAGGACGCAAAAGAGGCCATCGATGGCAGGGCAAGGTTAATCGGAAACGTCTCCCCCTCAAGGACCCTGCTCTTCGGAACCCCGGACGCCGTGAAAGCAGAAGCAAAGCAGTGTATCTCAGACGGCGTGGATATCCTTGCACCAGGCTGCGGGATCGCCCCGAGGACTCCGCTTGCAAATATAAGGGCGCTTGTGGAAGCTAGGGACGAGTGGTATGAAGCCTGAATTGCGCCTAGGGAGCACGAGGTCCTTTTCGCTGCGCTCAAGATGACTAATTAAAATCTTGACCCGTAAAACCTTATTCGCTATACCAAACCGTTCTTGTCCCGCTCGCCTGCGAGCGGTCTTTCCCACGAAAAAACAGAAGAAGTGAGAAAAACAAGAAAAGAAACTACAAGATTTATCCTTAAAACTCAAGAACCTAAATAATTCATTATAATTCTGCTATTAAAGGCATGTGATCACTCAGAGATATCCAATCTTCATATTTACCGAGAGAAAACGATTTCCTGCAATTAATAAAGTCGATAGGCGCAAATATATAATCTATGTGATAAGGAGTTTTTCTATTTTTCCTGAAATATAGTGTCGGGTCTCTTTCAATCCCAAACTTTACCTTTTTTGATGCATGGTAAATACTGGAAATTTCAAATTGATTTAGCAGTTTAATTACATCGGTAAGTGTCCCATGAAGAGGATATTTAAGATGCTCACGATCCCAGATAACATTCCAGTTGAAA
Source organism: Methanosarcina sp. 1.H.T.1A.1 (assembly GCF_000979295.1). Taxonomy (NCBI): domain Archaea; kingdom Methanobacteriati; phylum Methanobacteriota; class Methanomicrobia; order Methanosarcinales; family Methanosarcinaceae; genus Methanosarcina; species Methanosarcina sp. 1.H.T.1A.1. The sequence continues at coordinate 40,072 of NZ_JJQY01000040.1, forward strand.
TCACCTGCAATAATTGTTGGGGACCTGAACATATCTTTATAATAATTCAATGACTGCCAAACTTCTCCTATGTACCTTCTTCCCGGATCTTCTTTATTGTCCTGTGACCAGACAGCGATAAGATTTATTTCTCTATTATTGAGCACTTTGACTGGAAGGACATACCTGTAACTTTCACAATAGGACTCATGAGTTGTAATTTCAAAGTCATTGAAACTAAAAACAGCCAGACCCTTGTTTTTATTGTCGCTTATCCATAAAATATTATCATAAAACTTATTTTTGAACTTGTCTGGATGCTCACACTCTGGAACTATTAACAAATCAGGCTCATAGGGAAGAATTTGTTCGTGTTTCTTTCTGAAAGCCATGTTACAATTCCAGGTAATAACTCTCATGTTAACACTATTAACGCGGTTACTGATCACTAGAATCATTAGCTACAAACAGGATAAGCTCTTAAAAATAAGAAGCATCAGGACAAAAAGTTTGTTTTTTAAATCAAAAAAACCAGTCATTTGCAGATAATGAAAAAATTCCCGAAATCATTCCATAAGTTCCGTATCCTCATGCTTATACGCCGGCACACAGCAGCAGAGAATTTTCAGCTCTTTTTCACCGGGATTTCGGACCCTGTGCGGAGTTCCGGGCGCAATACAGATTGTATCACCTACCCTGACCTCAAATTCTTCAGAGCCGAGGGTCATTATTCCGCTGCCTTCGGTGATGTGATAGATTTCTTCGGTTACCCTGTGTTTGTGAAGGAGCGTTTTCCCTCCGGCAGGCACGATGGCTTCAGCAAGGCTCTGGTTTGAGTTGCCGTAGACTGAGGGATGCATGAGTTCACGGATTATTGAGCCATCTTTTGTAATGTAGGGCTTGACTTTGCTGTATTCGGTTTTTATCTGCATTCAGAACTACTGAAACTGCCAACTATATAACTATTTTTATTTTAAAGAGATGGGAGTACTTCGTCTTCCTGCAAAAATTCTGAAAAAAGCGTGGGGCAGTCCGGGATCTTTTCAGCATCTATCATAATCAGATTAAGGTAGAAAGGACCTCCGCCTTTAATGTCTACAGGAGCAAGGTCGACGAATTCCAGGATGTCAACCGGATATTCGAGATAAGAGTTCTCAAGCTCAGGATGGTTCAAATTTTCTTTGCAGGGGAGACCCACAGCATAGATTTTGGAATCTAAAAGGTCTTCAGCTCCTGCATCCAGAATAAACGCAAAAAAGAAATACAGCCCATGGGGCAGATCAATCATGTACCTGGTGTCTGCATCAAGCTCGGATAATAAAAGGTTCTGTGTCTTTTTCCTGTACACCATCAAAAGCAGCACTTTATCTTCGGAAAGGAGTTCCTGAACCGTATCTGGCAGGAAAAGGCTCCCAAAGACAAACTCGTACTCTTCATAAATCGAAGCCGTAAAATCGTTTCTGACAAACAACAGGCCGTCCTGGTCCGAAAGCGAATAACTCATATTGCCCTGAAGATCAATTATCGGATATTTCCCTGAAGAAGTATCCTTCCAGAAACGGTCAAGAGCTTTGTCCTCTATTCGGGACAACAGGTGTATACATTTTCCAACAGCAATACCTTCCAATAGTAACCCCTCCCACTGATTCCGCGGCTCATATTCAGCCCGATTTTTTCTATAAAAAACCCCCTTTGTAGAATCAAAGGTCACATGATATTAAGTTCAATAAATTATAAGAACGGCATAATATAAATGACTGGACATAAAAACAGGTCAAATAATTAAGAATTCAAGATAGAATTCAAGATAGAAATCCAAAAAACAAATCCAGATAGAAATCCAAAAAACAAATCCAGATAGAAATCCAAAAAACAAATCCAGGAAATAAATCAGGAAAATTATAGAAAAAAAGAAAGAACCTTGAATTTCAAGGTAGATGAGGAAAACTAGATTTTACTCGATTGTTTCTATTTTCTCTTTCTTGACAAAGGGCTTACTGATTTTCGCTGGCATCCATTCAGGCCTGTTTTTTGGGGCTGCGACAGTTTGCTTCCAGGCTTTGAAAACATGAACTTTCTTTGTCCCACGTTCCCTGAGTCGGATAATATCTGGTTTTGATTTGGTTCCGGTGCCCCTGTTTGCAGCTTTAAGGGCAGCTTGTCGAGGCTGTTTTCCAGAGAAAACTCCGTGCTCATTGCCTTCTACATCCCGTAAAACAAAATTTCTTGTGTCAGACATAAGGAATATCTCCCAAAATATGTTATAAGAGAATGATAAAAGTAAAGGTATATATAATTTTCTTAAGATGTTGTCAAGGGTTATTGATTTATTTGAAATTTACCTCAATTCAGGAATTGTGTATACACCTTATTTGGAATTAATTCTCCCTGGGAAAACAATATCTATAGCCATAGTTACGGAAGTTAAATAAGCAAATCTCAACGAGATGGCTTTCTTTAATTACAGGTTAAGAATTTTATAAATTTATTTGACCCTTTCCGCCCTTTTTTTGAGGGCATTGTTCATATCCCCAAAGCTGCGTACCGTACCCTTCTCTATAGACCATGAAGTGCTGATAATAGGAATTGCAATGCCATTGAATATCTCTTTCTGGATAAAGCGTACCTTGCGACCTGAAATTTCTTCAAGGATGAGGCTGTGCTCCCCATCGAGCAGCCCAGGGAAAAAGAAACTTCCTTTCCACGTAAGCTCTTTTCTTGGCTCCAGGCGAATTATCCTCGGGTGAAGGGTCACGCCTTTTTTTTCCCAATCCGGCTTCATATAGACTTTAATTTTGCTCCCGACCTTTGCCTCCCCGCTGATTTCCTTTATGTAAGGGTTCCAGTTTGGGTAGGCTGCAAAATCCATAAGGATCTGCCAGATGCGGTCCGCAGAAGCAAAGATTTCAATTTCTGTGCTGATTTCTTTTTTGAACCCGATGGTTGCAACTCCTCTTTCGCTTTTCCTGTTTTTTCTTAGTCTATCGAAGGCAAACTTATTAACCCTGTTTATTTAGATCGGAAGCAGGGAAGATAAAATCGAAAAAAGAAGATCCAAGCTATAAGTTCAAGCCCTTCCGAAGAGTTTTTTCTTCAATTTTCGCTTTACGCTTCCCGACATCTGTTTCAGGATAATTGGAGTGGGCGTGTTTTTTCCTGCGGGGGCGACTTTACCTTCTCTTATTGCCCTGAGCACTACCTCGACTGTGTTTTCAGAAGCATCGATTTCAGTGTATGCCTGCCCTACCATTTCAGGAATATGGGAATCACTTCCTGCAACTTCGGGTATTCCGAGTCTTTTTGCCTCAGCCAGAGCTTTCCTGTTGGCTCCGTTAAAAAGGCAGCGAGAATTGAAGACCTCAACTGCATCAATATCAAGCCCTTCAAAACTTCCAATGCCGTGGGAGCTGCGCTTGAAAGGGTGGGGGATGATAACCGTACCTCCAAGTTTTCGAGCCCTGCGGATCGTTTCTTCCGGACTTAACAGAGGCTCTATATTCTCTCTGATTCCCAGAACCAGGATATGTCCTTTTGAAGAACTCACCTCCACGCCGGGAATGACTGTAATTTCAAGACCAAGCTCCAGGGCTTTATTCGCACAGGCAAGCCCACCTTCAACCGTATCATGGTCACATATGGCAAATCCGTCAAGTCCCCTTTTGCGGGCAACCTCAAGGATATCTTCATGGCTTGACTCGCTATCTTTTGAATGCTCGGAATGTACGTGAAGATCGAATTTCATGCTAATATAAAAATGAGCGATGAAGTTATATAAATTTTGAAACGGAGACGAAGAAAGAGAAAAAGAAAGATAGCAGGCACCTGACGAATTGGAATTCAGAAAATGGAAGAAAAGGATTAAGGAAAATAAAATCAAAAAGCAGGGCTCTGTGAATTTAATTCGGAAAAGAGAATCAGGAGAACTGAATCAGGAAAACTGAATCAGGAGAACTGAATCAGGAAAACTGAATCAGGAGAACTGAATCAGGATAAACAAACCGAAAAAAATGAAAAGAGGAATAGCGAACGGGCAAGTGTATATAAAAAATCTGGTGTAGGGGTAGTTTAGGATATTAGGAGGGTCTGATGTATTCAGTAGACACCCGTTCGCAAACAAACAAACAACTTTCGAGTATAAATGTCTTTCGTAGACACACGAACGATATTCGGGTTATGAAAAAAAAATATCGGAAAAGAAAAACATTGGTAAATGTACGGACAATATACCAATGGTTATTATATAAATGGAAAAGCTTTTTATTCTTCAATGCCGCTTGAAAAAGCACCATAAACGGTATTCAACGTTGTTCATCCAGAGTATGTTCCAGAGATTTGATCCTGTTGATTACCTCTGTTCTGGCTTCATAATCCACTGAAATCCGCTCCCCGTACTCAACCCTGTGTACAATACCCTCTTCGTACAGCCAGGAGAGAATTGACATCCCTTTTTCCGAGTTCGGAAGGGAAAAGGAGTAGAAAAACCAGGCAGGAAGGTGTTTGATTATCTCGGCTTTTAACTCCTGCATGCCAACCTGTTCTTTTGCGGAAATGAACACAGGATTGGGAGCCATATAGCCTATTTCTTCCATAACAGCTTCAAGTTCGGATGCTTCAAGCAAATCGGTCTTGTTGAGCACTGTAATCACCGGAACTCCCTGGATACGGTCCCAGAGAGTATCGTGAGCTGTGGAAAGCTTCTGCAGGATTATCTCAGGTTTTTCGCTTACATCAACTACCAGCAGGATAAGGTCGGAAAGAAAGATCTCATCGAGGGTAGATTTGAAGGCATCAACCAGCCAGTGCGGGAGCTCCTCTATGAACCCTACGGTATCTGTCAAAAGAGCCTTTCTTCCGCCCAGGTCAAGTGCCCGGGTAGTCGGCACAAGGGTTGTAAAGAGCATATTCTGTGCTTCAACGCTTTCATCAACAATGGCATTGAAGAGAGTGCTTTTTCCGGCATTTGTATAACCTGCAAGGGAGACCAGGGAAAAACCCTTCCTATGCCGAAACGCCCGCAGAGACTCATCATCTTTTTCTGCAGACTCAAGTTCATTTTCAATCTTTGTTATCCTTTTCTTCAGGTCCTGTTCATAAGCGTCTTCATAGTCCCCAAGCCCCATGAAACCTGCCCGTTCCTCCTTTTTCAGAAGGGAAACAATAGCTCTTGCCCTCGGAACCTCATACCTCAGCCTCGCAAGTTCAACCTGCATCTTGGACCTGCGTGTGGTAGCTCTTTTTGCAAAGATTTCAAGGATAAGCTGGAACTTGTCTATTACCTGGCACCCACAGGTTTCCGAGATATTGAAAAGCTGAATTGTAGAGAGCCTGTTATAAAAGATGACCTTTCCAGCCCTCTTAATTCTCACAAGTTCGGCAAGATCCTCTATCTTTCCTCTCCCCAGCTGGTACTTGGAATCCGGAAACCTCGTCTGCGTAAGTTCCCCAACAGGAACATAGCCTGCAGCCCTTGCAAGCTCCCTGAGTTCCTCAAAGAGATATTCGCTGCGTTCAGGGTCAGCACGCGGATTGGTTCTTTTTACGAGAATTACCCTGTTTTCGGTTTCTATATTTTGTTCTTCGGGAATTTTTCACGCCTCTATGTTCAGTTCTTTAAGAAGTAAATTTCGAGCGCTCAAAGAGATATGGTGAGCAAGTTCAATGGCCCTTCTCTCAGCTATGGACTCCTGGTACTTAAATGCCCTTGAAAACATACTTTCCGGCACCCACGGGGGCTGATTATACATATCCCCTTTTTCTGCCACAATTGTCCCCTCAAAGGAAAGCTGATTAGCCGTATCCTCAATCAGCTGCACAATGTCAAGCAAGACGGGTGCTCTCTTAAGCCAGAATGGAAGGATCTTCACCTGCTTAACTTTTTCGATATGGTCCGCAGAAACAGTAAGGGCTGCTGCCGCACAGACCATGTAGTAGCCGCCTTTGATCCTGTGCCTGCCCGAAATGTCCACTGCAATAATATCCCACATTTATGTTTCACCCTCCTTCCGGGATGAAAACCCAATTTTCACGAACCCTTAAGAGAAGGGCGAATGTTTTACTCAGGTCTAATTTACCCGGGTCTAATTTACTCGGGTCTAATCTACTCGGGTCTAATCTACTCGGGTCAATAATCTTTACTCAACTCTGCCCGAAGAAACCTGAGATAAAATCTCATTTTGATACAGAATCACATTTTGACTCTGCCAATATCCAGGTACTCGACTCCTTCCCCTTTCTCGACTGCAAAGAGCATTCGCTTGCGCACACTGTTTGCAAGCCGGACAGCCCCGGACATAACCGGAAGCCTGAACTCGTAATCTGCAGGGATAGCGTTCACAAGATACTCGGAATGGGGAATTTTTTCTATGAACTCGACTTTCCTGTAGACCCTGAAATGGGTCCCGAACTTAAAACCTGTCTTGACCACGTGCCCTGAGTCCCGCAGAGCCTTATATGCGAGGTATTTCCGCAGGAAAGAACCTTCGATTTCCGAGGCTTTCTCAACAAACTCTTCGAATGAAAAGACCTTTCCTTTCCTGTCCCTTACAACTATGATCCCTCTGGAAAAGAGGTAGAGGGACTCGACAAGGGAGAGCTGCAGCCTTTCAGAGTCAAGCATTTTCCCGTAGAAACCTCTGGAATAAAGAGCCCCGGAAGCCTCAGCGTCCCAGGCTATTACCCTGTCTTCGAGGAAAGTTGTATCGGTTTTGACGGCAGGGAAGGGTTCAGGCATCTCCCCTTCAGGGGCAGCGGTTTTAATCTCGTAGAAGGTGAGGTCACTTTCTTCATCCACCACAGCCAGGATAAACTGCTTATGCACGTTTTCTGCCGAGACGACCGAATCCTGCAAAAGCTTTACAGAAAGAAGCTGCCTTTCCGACAGGACATGGACAAAAATTCTTGCCGCACTTTTTCCGGGATGGCTGCCTCTGGGGTATACCCTGAAGTCCACAGCTGAAGGCTGGACATAATACCCCCGCTCTTTGAGGTCTTTATACACGATATACTTCAGCTCGAAATTCGGCTGCCTCAGAGAAGCCTGCTCGAAAAAGGCCCTGAAATCAAGCGGTTTTCCTTCAAGCTCAATCTCGAGTTTTCCTCTAAACTGAAGGTATGCGGCTTCCACAAGTGAGAGTTCAAGCCCGTCCCCCCTGGGACGCCCGAAATAACCTGTTTTGTAAAGTTCGGCCACCGCGTCCTTTCCGGCAAGGACCCGGTCCCCTTTAAGTTGTGTTTTCAATAGTTTCACCTGAAAAGAAAATAGAATGAAAATAAGTTTTATAAGAATCTTTTTTGTAACAATCTGAATTGTAACTTGTAACAATCTGAATTGTAACAATCTGAATTGTAACAACCTGAATTGTAACAATCTGAATTGTAACTTGTAACAGTCTGGATTATTATGGCTTTTAATAATCCAGCCTGTAATTCCTGGTGTGTAATAATCTGGCTTAATATAATATTGTTTTTTCTACCTGCAAAGGCAAGTGGCCCGCAACCGGCAGCATGAATATATAACTTAGAATAATGCCTTTCGGTTGAAAACCCGGATCAAACCTGCATTTATATGTTTATCGGGAAGCCCTGGAAGCCCTGAATTTACGGGCAGCTTCAACAAATGAACCTGCAAGTTCCCTGTATGAGACTCCGTGCAGGTGGGCGTAAGAACCGAGGGTATTGCCGACAATAAGCCCATCCTGATCTCCTTTTATTCCAGTGCCCCTTGAGAGGGTTATTGCAAATTCCGCATCATCGGGGATTTCCCGGATTTCGGAGTGGTGGAACTCATGCCCCTTGAAGCTGTTGCCTTCTTTTCCCAGAAGGCAGTCCCTATCAAGAGTCCCGATATTGTAACTGACAACCCTCGTCTGCCCCATAATTGTGTGGCCAGGAAGCGCCCCGACCATTGAATAGGTGGACTCGGGCATCGAAGCATCGTGGTATGTGCCTTTTCCGGGGACTCCGGTACTGATTTTTTCCGTAAGGTACATGAGCCCCCCGCACTCGGCGTATATGGGCATACCTGCAGCAGAAGCTTCTTTGATGCTCATTCGCATGGACTCGTTGGCTTCGAGTTCGGCTGCAAAAAGTTCAGGGTAGCCGCCTCCTATATAAAGCCCGTCAACATCAGGAAGCCCGGGATCTTTTACCGGGCTGAAGTAAACAATCTCCGCCCCGGCAAGTTCCAGCAGGTCGATATTATCATGGTAGTAAAAGTTGAAAGCCTCATCAAGGGCAATACCTATCCTCGGTCCGGGAGATCCTGCACCGGCAACAGGGGAAAAAATGCTATTTTCGGAACTTTTCAGGGGTTTTGCACTCCTTGCGATTTCCAGGAAGCGGTCCACATCAATTCCTTTAGTGATAATCTCTTCAATGCCCCGAAGCCTGTCCTCAAACCCTCCGTCTCCAAGCCTCCGCCTGCCTTCAAGCGCAGGCATGAGCCCGAGGTGGCGCATGGAAATCTGCATGGCTGGGTCCCTTGGAATAATTCCTATAACCGGCACGCCAGTATAGAATTCTATTGCCTCTTTTGCCTTTTCTGCGTGGCGGCGGCCCCCTATATTATTAAGGACAACGCCTGCGATTTCCACATCAGGGTCGAAATTCTTATAGCCGCTTATAAGGGCTGCACTGGAACGGGTAATGCTGCGGGCATTGATTACAAAAACCACAGGGCATTTAAGGATCTTTGCGATCTGGGCGGTACTCCCCAGGTCGCTCAAGCTTTCAAAGCCCTCGTAAAGCCCCCGGACGCCTTCGATAATTGCAATATCAGCTCCGTCCCCGGTTTCACAGGCATGGGAGTAGACATCAAGAATCCCGGCTTCGTCCATTAGGTACCCGTCAAGGTTCCGGCAGAACCTTCCCGTGATTTCTGTATGGTAACTGGGGTCGATATAGTCAAGAGCGACCTTGAAGGACTGAACTTTATACCCTCTTGAAACAAGGGCAGCCATAAGGCCCATGGAAATTGTGGTCTTACCTGAAGAGGAACGGTCTGCAGAAATAAGGACCCTGGAAATGCTCCCTGCCTCTATTCCGGATTGTTTGCTGTAGGACATGCTTTCAATAACCCCTGAGTTCGGTATATCCATTTATTGCGGCACAGGTAAGTTTTTGCAGTTCACTGCGTCATTTCCCTTAGCCGCTCATCGCTCAGGTGGGCTGCCAGAACCTTCTTTTCGTTATTCAGGATTGCTTTTCCAAGCTGGCGGTAGATTTCAGCAATGTCGGAGTCAGGAGCTTTCTCCATAACAGAGTAGCCTTCCCTTTCACAAACCTGGACTACATCCCGCTTGGGGATAAAAGCCATAAGCTGACTGCCGATTTCCTCAGAAAACTTCCTGACGATTTCCTCTTCCCGGATAGCGTTTCTGGAATTGCATATAATCCCGCTAAGTGGCATTCCGATCTTGGAAAGCCCTTTGCAGATATTGTTTGCTGCATAGAGGGGCATATATTCTCCCGAGGTCAGGACGTATGCCTCGTTTACATAGCCCTTCCGGACAGGGGCAACAAATCCGCCGCAGACAATGTCTCCCGGCACATCGTAGATTATAAGGTCCTGTTCTTTAAGGAGGTCTTCTGAAATGCTTTTCAGTTTCTGGATTGCAACTATGATCCCGCGCCCTGCACCTGTCTCTTATACACATCTCCGAGCCCACGAGA